>JANXYT010000262.1 GCA_025355915.1 Holophagaceae bacterium | reverse complement strand
CCCAAATCGCTAAGATCCAGGGCTACGTCGAAGCCCGCCACGGCAAGCCCGTGGACATCGACCGGGTGCGTCCCTTCGAGGACAAGAAGACTTTTGATCTCTTCGCCTCTGCTGACACGGACGGCATCTTTCAGTTCGAATCCGGCGGCATGAAGCAGCTGCTGCGCCAGCTGGGCCCCGACCGTTTCGATGACCTCATCGCCCTCAACGCCCTCTTCCGTCCCGGCCCCCTGGGCGCTGGCATGGGCACCACCTACGTGGAACGCCGCCACGGCCGCGAACCGGTGACATACATGTTTCCGGACCTGGAACCCATCCTCTCCCCCACCTACGGCGTGATCCTCTACCAGGAACAGGTGATGCAGATCGCCAGCCTCATCGCCGGGTACTCCCTGGGCGAGGCCGATATGCTGCGCCGCGCCATGGGCAAGAAGGACCTCGTCAAGATGCAGAAGGAGAAGTCGAAGTTCATCGAGCAGGGTGCCGCCCGCGGCTACGACAAGGCCAAGGTCGCGGAGGTGTTCGACCTCATCGAGTACTTCGCGGGCTACGGCTTCAACAAGAGCCACAGCGCGGCCTACGCCATGGTGGCCTACGAAACCGCCTACCTGAAGGCGAACTTCAAGGTCGAATTCATGGCGGGCCTGCTGTCGACCAAGTCGGGCCGCACGGACGATGTGGCCAAGTACACCCAGAATTGCCGAGAGGGCGGCATCGAGGTCCTGGGCCCCGACATCAACGAATCCGCCCTTGATTTCACAGCCACGGGGGACCGTCAGATCCGCTTCGGCTTCGCCGCCGTCAAGGGACTGGGAGAGGCCGCCCTCCAGGCCATTCTGGAGGCCCGCCGGACCGAGGGCCGGTTCAAGGATCTGTTCCACGCGCTAAAGAGCACCGACCTCCAGAAGGCCAACCGCCGGGTGTGGGAATCGCTCATCAAGGCTGGGGCCTTCGACAGCCTGGAACCCAACCGCGCCGCCCTGCTGCAGGGCCTGCCCGATGCCGTGTCCGCCGCATCCCGCGGGAACGACGACAGTGGCATGACCAGCCTCTTCGATGATGCCGAGCTGGCCACCCTCAGCGAGGATTGGCGCGTGCCGGAAAATATTGACCCCTGGGATCGCAAGACCCGCCTCGCCGCCGAGCGCGAGGTGCTGGGCCTTTTCGTCAGCGGCCACCCCCTGGAGGAGTTTGCGGACGCCATCCAGGTCCATACCCAGGGCACCCTGGCCAAGGTGCTGGAGGACGTGGCCTCCGGGCGCCTGCGGGACCGGAACGAGGTCATCCTCGGGGCCATGGTCTCCACGGTCGCCTTCAAGACCAACCAGAAGGGGGAACCCTGGGCCATCCTGCAGGTGGAGGACCCCACCGGAAAAATGGAAGTCCTCCTCATGGCCACCAAGTGGGACCCGGTCACGAAGCGGCCGGGGATGCGCCCCTTCGAACGCTTCCGCCAGTTCGCCGTGCCCGAGGCCATGCTGCGCATCACCGGCGAACTGCGGGTGGAGACGATCCAGGGCAATGGCAACGGGAACGGAAACGGGGGCGAAGCCGAGGAGGACGAGGAACAGACCGTGGTGAAGGTCTTCGCCACCTTGCTGGAGCCCCTGGAGACCTTCCAGGGCATGGGTTTCTCCGGCGTCCTGGTGCGCCTGCCCCCGGGCGAATGCCCGCCCCGCATGGCCGCCATCCTCGCTGACCACAAGGGGGAGCTGCCCGTCACCTTCGAGTACCGTTCGAAGGAAGGCCTGGTGGCCCGGGTGAAGGCGAGCCGAGATCTGCGCCTGAAGCACGACCCCGACCTGGCGGAAAAGCTCGCCAAGGAAACCGGGTGTGCCCTGACCTGGACGTACTGAGGCCCGGCCGGAGTATCCTCTCTCCCATGCCGAAAGATCCACCCCCACCCCCTGATCTCCACGCCGTCATCGAGGCCCTGGCGGAAGCCTCCACGGCCCTCACGGAAATGCCCCTGGGCCGCCGGGAATTCCCCTCGCGCACCGCCGTGGCCGACCTGGTGGAGGAGCTGCGCGCCCTGCTCTTCCCCGGCTACTTTGGCGCCTCCGAGCTGACCCTCGAGACGCTGCGCTACCACCTGGGCGCCCACCTGGACCGGGTGCTGCACGGCCTCCGCGACCAGATCCAGCGGGGCCTCATGGCTTCGGATCCCACCTGTCAGGACTGCGGGGAGCGGGCGCTGAACCTGGCCCGGGCCTTCCTGGCCCGGCTCCCGGAGGTGCGCCGCCTGCTCGCCACCGACGTGCTGGCGGGCTTCGAGGGCGACCCCGCCGCCACCAGTCCCGACGAGGTGCTCTTCTGCTACCCCGGCCTGCTGGCCATCACGAACCAGCGCCTGGCCCACGAGCTCCTGAAGCTGGGCGTGCCCCTGCTGCCCCGCATGATGACCGAGCACGCCCATGGCCTCACGGGCATCGACATCCATCCAGGCGCGCAGATCGGCGAACGGTTCTTCATCGACCACGGCACCGGCGTGGTCATCGGCGAGACCTGTGTCATCGGTCGCAATGTGCGGATCTACCAGGGCGTGACCCTGGGCGCCAAGAGCTTCCGCCTGGATGCCAACGGCCACCCCGTCAAAGGCATCCCCCGCCATCCCGTCGTGGAGGATGACGTGATCATCTACTCCAACGCCACCATCCTGGGCCGCATCACCCTCGGGAAGGGCTCGGCCATCGGCGGCAACGTCTGGCTCACCCGCAGCATTCCATCCGGAAGCGTCATCACCCAAGCCAATGAAAAGGACGGGATGCCCTCATGACGGCGGTGCTTCACTTCCTGTTTTCCGCCATGGGCCTGCTGGTGGCCAGCTCCCTCGTGCCGGGTCTCGGCCATGGCACCTTCCTGGATCTGTTGGTGGTGGCGGTGATCCTCGCCGCCCTGAACACCACCGTGGGCACCTTCCTCAAGGTCATGGCCTTCGTGCCCATGGCCTGCTCCTTGGGCTGCTTCAGCCTCGTCATCAACGGCCTGGTCTTCTGGCTGGCCGGAACCTTGTCCTCCAAGCTGGGGCTGAACTTCACCGTCAGCGGCTTCTGGGCCGGGGTCTTCGGCGCCCTGGTGTCCAGCGTCATCGCCTCCATCCTCGGCGCGATCTTCATCCCCAGGGACCGGCAGCGTCCCCAGGGCCCGCCACCGACCATCAAGGTGGTGAATTAGGCGGTAGGCGTTGGGGCTTTCTCCAACAGCCCGCGAACCGCTGACTCGGCGGCGATTCGCAGCGCCTCGGCATCCGGGAAGTCGCTCGGTTCCAAGGGTGCGCCCAGACTGATGCGGTACGACCCGCTCTGCGCACGCCAAGCCCCCTTGGGCAGGATCTCAGAACCGCCGTGGACGGCGAAGGGCACCACGGGGACGCCGGCCTCCAAGGCCAGGATGAAGGGCCCCTTCTTGAAGGGCAGCAGGCGGCCGTCCCGGCTGCGCGTGCCTTCAGGGAAGGCGACGATGCTCTGTCCGGCACGGACCCGGGCCACGGCCTTTTCCATGCTCTGCCGGGCGGCGCCACGGTGGCCGCGGTCGATGAAGATGAATCCCGCCAGCCAGATCACCCAGCCCAGGAAGGGCACCCGCGCCAGTTCCCGCTTGGCGATGAACACGGGCCGGCAGGGCAGCGTGGCGATCATCAGGGGCGGGTCGAACAGCGAGGTGTGGTTGCCGATGAAGACCGCCGGGCGCCGTCCGCTGCGCAGCTCCTCCGCCAACGCTTCCCAGCCCAGCAGTTCGAGGCGGACCCCGAAGGCGCGGGCCGTGCCGCGAAGGTAGCGGGGCGCCACGATCCAGAAAGCCCGCCGTCCCCCGAGAAAAGGGGCCAACAGGAAGCAGAGGCACACGGACAGAGCCAGGACCAGGGCACCGAAGATCCAGACCAGGGCGGGACGGAGACAGGGACGGGGGGGCATCACCTACAGCGGAGGCAGCAGGGAAGCATCCTTGAGCCGCACGGGGAACTGCGGAATATCGCCCATGCCCCGTCGCCATTCGGTCTTGACCTTGGAAATCTTGTCCACGGCCTCCATGCCCGCGACCACCCGGCCGAAGGCACAGTAGCCATAGCCTTCCTCGGTCATGTCCCGGTGATCCAAGCGGGGATTATCCAGGGTGTTGATGAAGAACTGGGCCGAAGCGCTGTGGGGTGAGCCCGTGCGGGCCATGGCGATGGTGCCGCGCGTGTTCTTCAGGCCAGCCTTGAAGGTCTGGGGCGCCTCGTTGAGGATCGGCTCGCGACTGGGCTTCTCTTCCAGATTTTCCAGCAGACCGCCGCCCTGGATCATGAAGCCGTCGATGACCCGGTGGAAAATGGTGCCCGCGTAGTGCCCGTCCTTCACGTACTGCAGGAAGTTCGCCACGGTCTTCGGCGCCAGCTCGGCCTCCAGCTCCACCACGATGGGCCCATAGCTGGTGAGCAGCTGCACCCGGGGCTTGGCCGCTGGAACGGGCGTGCTGGCGGGCGCGACAGCGGGTGGGATGGCGGGCGCCGCCGCTGGGGCCTGCGCCGCCATGGGGAGGGTCAGGGCGAGGGAGCAGAGAAGGGAACGGATCACGGGGACTCCAGATGGGGACACCTCATTCTGCCGTGAAAGGGCCGGAAGCTCCCGTTAACCTAGGAGCGTGTCCAAGTAATCGATAGGGGCTGCATTGATGGCAAAGGGTTTCCAGGCAGAAGTCAGTTTGTCTCTCGTATCGCCGCAGGCGATACCGAGAAGGAAGTGGGCGCAGGGCGGTGCAGGTTCGCCGTTCAAGCCCGGTGACGCAGCATGGGAGCCCTTTGCCATCAACCCTTCGGGCTGGGGCGGCAGCCGTCGGGATGCCGCGTCAGGCGCCTCGTCCTTGGAACCACCAAGTTTCAGTTTGTCTCGCGTATCGGCGCAGCCGATACCGAGAAGGCCTTCGTTGCCTTCCTTCTCGGTATCGCCTCTGGCGATACGCGAGACAAACAGATATATGCCTCCCTCGG
>JANXYT010000255.1 GCA_025355915.1 Holophagaceae bacterium | reverse complement strand
CCTGTCGAAGCACCGTGCCTTCCTGGAACCCGCCGCCATGAACTTCCAGGGTGATGCCGGCAAGCACAGCTACGTCATCGAGGTCATGGGGATGAAGATGCCCCAGGAATATGTGGTCAAGACCCGCACGCCTGGCCAGCTGGTGAGCCTCGTGCCCGGGGCGAAGAAGCTCTTTGACCATGAGTTGCGCTTCGAGATCGCCGCCGCCGGTGATGGCAGCACCCTGCGCCTGGTGGACCAAGCCGACATCCCCACTATGATGTCCATGATGGGTGCCGAGAAGCTGCTCCAGGGCCAGCTGGACACAGCCCTGGTGCGGATCCAGGCACTGGCGGGGGAAGGTCAGATCGGTTGAGTGTGGCGCTCGGCCGCAAAGCTGGGGCTTTGCGGTTAGAAAATCTTGAAAGGAGTTCCTTCCTCCCGGCATGTCCTGGTACCGGGCTCTGATTGCGCCCACCCTTCCACCCGCCCCAAAGGAGATTCCATGCTCCCCACCCTGCTCCTCGCCGCCCTGCCCTCGCTCCTCGTCGCCCAGGAAATCACCACCACGCTGAAGGATCAGAAGGCTTTGGCGGTGACCATCTACAACGACAACCTGGCCCTGGTGAA
The DNA here is from genome assembly GCA_025355915.1 of Holophagaceae bacterium. GTDB lineage: Bacteria > Acidobacteriota > Holophagae > Holophagales > Holophagaceae > Geothrix. Next base: position 2,436 of record JANXYT010000255.1, on the reverse strand, counting down.
GGATCAGCGTGACGTTCGGCTGCCCAAGGGTGAGGCCCGGCTGGCCTTCCAGGAGGTATCAGCGCAGATCCGGCCCGAGACCGCCCTGCTGCGCAACCTCACGGCCCCTCTGGGCTTCTGGGTGGCGGAACAGAACTTCGACTTCGACCTGCTCACGCCGCAGAAGCTGCTGGAGAAGTATGTGGGTGAAAAGGTGGTGGTGGTTGGCAGCATGCCCAAGGCGGACGGTCCCGGCACCAAGGAGATTCGCGAAGAGGCCATCGTGCTGGCCACGAACAATGGCACCGTCCTGCAGTTCGCCGATCGCATCGAAACCAGCATCCCCGGCCGCATCGTGTACCCCAGGGTCCCCGGCAACCTGCGGGCTCGGCCCACGCTCGTCATCAGCCTCAACAGCGCCGCCGACAAGGCTCAGCAGCTGGAGCTGAGCTATCTGACCGGCGGCCTTTCTTGGCGGGCCGATTACGTAGCCAACCTTTCTTCCGACGAGAAGACCCTGGATCTCAGCGGCTGGGTGACGCTGACCAACCAGAGCGGCGCCGCCTACCCCAACGCCACGTTGCAGCTGGTGGCGGGGGATGTGAACCGGGCGAAGCAGCGTTCCGACAAGGCCTACGCCGTGGGCGCCATGATGGAACGGGCTGCCGCGCCCGCCCCGAAGATGGCTGAGGAAAGTCTCTTCGAATACCACCTCTACACCCTGGACCGCCCCACCACCCTGGCCGTGAATCAGACCAAACAGGTAGCCCTGCTCAGCGCCAGCGGTGTGCCCGTCCGCAAGGAATACCTGCTGCAAGGCCAGAACTACTACTACTCCGGCAGCTACGGCGACCTGGGGGAGAAGCAGAAGGTGGGCGTCTTCGTGGAGTTCGACAACAAGCCCGAAAGCCGCATGGGCATGCCTCTGCCCAAGGGCACCGTGCGGGTCTACAAGCGCGACAGCGAGGGGCGCGCCCAGTTCGTGGGCGAAGACGCCATTGATCACACGCCCAAGCACGAACTGGTGCGCCTGAAGCTGGGGGACGCCTTCGACGTGACCGCCCGGCGCAAGCAGACGGACTACAAGAGCCTGGGCAAGCAGGGCGCCTGGCGCAACGTTTCCGAGCTGGCCTTCGAGGTGGAGCTGAAGAACGCCAAGAAGGAGCCTGTCACCGTTTCCGTGCTGGAGCCCATCTACGGCGACTGGGAGATGATCCAGAAGAGCCACCCCTTCACCAAGGAAGCCGCCGGGGTGGGCAGATTCAGGGTGGAAGTCCCCGCCGAGGGCAGCGCGACGCTCACCTACCGCGTCCGGGTGAAGTGGTAGGCCATCGTCCAGGAACATCCCGGAACCAGGGCGGCATGGGGGGCCGTAACGCAACGGCCCTTCAGGATATCGAGACGCGTTCGCATATTCATTTTCAATGACTCTCTCCTCTCGCGGTTAGACAGGGCTTGTCCAACCCTTCCCGGATAAACAGAAACCAAGCAATGATGGGCATTCAAGCAATGATGGCGCCGAATCGGCGCCATCATTTGCTTGGACACTAATGACTCGAAACGTGCGGCGCACTGGCGATGTGATTAAAATCAACGCAATCGGTGCCGATCCCGAATACATTTATTCCGTGGCCGATCAACCGCATTTCAGGACCCGACTTGTGTTGAGGACCTGAGCGAGACAGCGATCCGAATGTCCAGGTGGACGGCTCAACCACAAGGCAGCAGCCTTGGTTTCAAGCGGCCATTCAATCGATAAACTTTTCTCGATTAGGTGCGCCGATAATCGATCTTTTTTTATCGATAAAATTTCACACTTACGCGGGCGGCGCCCGTTTCTTCCCGAGAATTCATGGAGCCCACATGCCAAACCCGGTGACCGAGTTCTACAAGGCACTGACGGAGAGGGTCGCTCTGTCCCTCGCAGCCCGCGGCGACGACGGCAAGATCATCATCCAGGTCGGGTCCGCCACCTGCGAGAACGCGGCCGGTGCCGTGGACGTGATGGACGAGTTCCTCAAGCACATCCAGTCCTCCGGCCGCGAGGACGTCGTCATCCACCGGACGGGTTGCACGGGCCGCTGCAGCAAGGAGCCCATCGTGGGCGTCAGCGTGCCCGGCAAGATGCCCGTCAAGTACGAGCGCGTCAACCGGGACGTGGTGCACAAGATCTTCACCAACCACATCCAGAAGGGCCTGCCCCTGGCGGAGCAGATCCTGGATGGCTCCATCGACCCCGATCAGCAGATCGAGTTCCTCTTCTGCGAGGGGAAGCGCTGCGGCGTCGCCTCCAAGATCAACTTCCGCGAGGTCTTCCAGCGCAAGCTGCAGGAAGCCGGCGTAGCCGAAGACAAGGTCCGCATCACCAGCGCCAGCTGCTTCGGCGCCTGCCAGGGGAAGTGCGGGGAGCATGCCCACGTGCTGGTGCGCCCCTTCCGCGCCCTCTACCGTGTGGCC
>JANXYT010000240.1 GCA_025355915.1 Holophagaceae bacterium | reverse complement strand
CGTGCGCAACCCGACCCGCGATGCGATGGAAGCCAACCTGGCGTCCCTGGAAGGCGGAGTTCATGGCATGGCGTTCGGATCGGGCATGGCCGCGGTGCAGGCCCTCTTCGAGCAGCTCTCCAGCGGCGACCATGTGGTGCTGGGCGACAACGTCTATGGCGGCACCTTCCGTCTGCTGGACAAGGTGATGACCCGGTTCGGCCTCACCTACACCCAGGTGGACACGGGTGATCTCGCAGCCTTCAAGGCGGCGCTTCGTCCGAACACCAAGCTGGTGATGATCGAGACGCCCACCAATCCCATGCTTGGCCTCACGGATATCCCCGGCGCCCGGCGCGTCATGACTGAGGCCGGATGCGCCGCAGTGCTGGCCGTGGACAATACCTTCGCCACCCCCTACAACCAGCGGCCCCTGGAGCTCGGCGCCGATCTGGTGTTCCATTCCACGACCAAGTATCTGAATGGCCACAGCGACTCCATCGGGGGCATCGCCATCACCAACCGCGAAGACATCGCCGAGGGCCTGCGCTTCCACCAGAAGGCCGCAGGCGGCATTCTCTCGCCCATGGAATCCTGGCTCATCCTGCGGGGCGCCAAGACCCTGCATCTGCGCATGGAGCGGCACAATGCCAGCGCCCTGCAGATCGCGCGGTGGCTGGAAGCCCGCACGGATCTGAAAGCCGTCTACTATCCGGGGCTGGAATCCCACCCCCAGCACGCCTTGGCCAAGGCCCAGATGAAGGGCTTCTCTGGCATCGTGAGCTTCGATACCGGCGATGCGGAGCGCACGCGGCGCATGGCGTCCTCGTTCAAGGTTTTCGCCTTGGCCGAAAGCCTCGGCGGCGTGGAAAGCCTCGTCTGCCATCCCGCCAGCATGACCCACGGCAGCGTGCCCGAAGCGGATCGCCAGCGCCTCGGCATCAACGACAACCTGCTGCGCCTCAGTGTGGGCGTGGAGGACGTGCAGGATCTGATCGAGGATCTGGAGCGGGTGCTGAAGGCCTAGCCAGCTGGTCACGGAAGGCGCGGAATTCCACGGAAACCGCCGAAGGAAGCCTGTCTTTTTCCCGCGCCTTCCGCGCACCTTCCGCGAATTCTGTGACCAGCTTCTTTAGCCCAATCCATGGGCCCGGTACAGCTCAGGGTAGCTGCGCGGCTCGGCGCGATCGGGGGCGAGGCCCAGGCTTTCCATGGCGGCGCGGATGGTCTGGGCCTCGCCTTCCAGTTCCAGGTAACAGCCGAAGGGGGTCTCGTCGAGACAGGCCTCCAGCTCCGCGCGCTCCCACACCGCGCGCACCTTCTCCATGCGCAGGACCGGCTCGAACCCCAGGGCGCGGAGGATGGCCTCCAATGCAGCGCCGTCTTCGATGCCCGTTTCGTGTTCGGGGCGGATTTTCAGGAGCGCGTCCGGGACCTTGGGCCCTTTCCAGGTCAGGCGGGTGTGTCCGGCGTAGAGCCGCGTGCGCAAGGCGGATTCCTGCGCCCGCAGATCACCATTCCGGTCCCAGAGCACGCTGACTTCGAGCTGGGCCGGGGTGACTTCTCTGAAGCTCAGGGCCTGGAGCAGGGATCGGTAGGGCCCCGTGGCCGGGATGCGCAGCTTCAGCTCGGTTTCCAGGGCGGGTTTATGCTTGTTCATCTTGGACCGGCCTCCTGCGGGGGATGGGGCATGATGAATGAGACCCCCTGGGCACCCTGTGATCCCCCAACGGTACATCATCGCCTCCCTCTTCATTGCCGCCATGCTGCTGCTCTTCGCAGTGGTGCAGGCGCCGCGCCCCGTCGGCGCCGGTGGTGTCACGGCGGTAGAGGCGCCAGCGATCATGAACCTGGAGAACTTCGAAGCCATCACGGAGTTCCGCATGCCGGACGGCTGGGCGCCGCGCTTCCAGGGAACCCAGGACCCGGACCAGTCCGAGGCCTGGCCCTTCGAAGGGGGTTTTGGAACACCGTGGGAACCGGCCTCGCCCTACCTGGCGGACCAGGGGCTGGCTTTGAACGGTCCCGGGGGCCACAGCGAGGTGGTGCTGTGGCGGGGGCTGGAATGGCGGCACTACCGTTTCGACGCGCCCCTCTGTTCGGCCAGGCTGGATCCCGGGAAGGGCAACCGTCTGCTGGTGACGCTTCAGATGGGGCCGGGGCGGTACGAAACCCGACTGTTGGAGGTGCCCGAAGGCCGGGTTCTCTGGTCCGCCCAATCCGGCCCCTGGAGCCGTTTCAGCTGGGATGGCAGCATGGCGCTGATCGGATTTTTCGAGCCCTTCGACGGCCAGGATGAATCGAGGCTCCTCCTGAGCGCGCTCCCGCGAGACACGGAACCGGGAGACCCGACCCTTGCCGCCTGGGATGAACCGAAGTTGCCGGCCCCGCCGAAGGGGCTTGCGATCAAGGTGGAGGCCCTATCCGAGGATGGTCGGGATTTGCCAGGCATGCGGGTCGAGATCCCCTGGCATTCCGGTGACCGGGTGTGGCTCACCCGCGGAGACCGCCTTTGGCATGGTGGCGCCCTGGGGTGGACGGCCTGGGGGCTGGAAGGTACCCGGTGGCGACGCCTGGCTGCGGGAAGCGGTGTCTTAAACGCGCACCCGCCCCAGCGGATGGCCCTGGTGGAGCCGCTGCCGGAGGAGGAGGGCATGATCCGGAAAACCAGCCCTGTCACGAAAGCCGATTGGACTGCGGTGCCCCCCGAAACGCTGCCCTGGCCCGCCTGGGACGCTGCCTGGGCCTGGCGGGACAAGGGCGCCTTCGATGCCTGGGACCAGCGCTGGAACGAGAGCGCCCTGCCGCCGGAGCGCCAGCGGCAGGCCCTGTTCGAGTCGTACCGGCCCGAGTGGCGATCCGCCGTGGGGTTGCGCGCCTCGGTCAAAGGCTGGCTGCCGAGTGGACCTGAGATCGCCCTGCGCGAGCCGCAAGGGGTCGCCTGGATCTGGGTGGGAGACCGGGTCCTGCTGGTCCGGCTCGTGGAGGTGGAGCGGGTGCGCGTTCTGAAGAAGCTGCTGCGCTGAATGGAAGCATTGCTATGGAAGTGCACATTTCTGGTAGCGTTGTGCCCAGCCACTCTTTCTTCCTCCCGGCTTCCCGAGGTTCCCGATGCCCCGTCTCCTCCTCGTGGACGACAATCCCAGCATCCACCGAATTGCCGAATCCCTCCTGGCTCCCACGGATGTGGAGCTTGTCTGCGTGGATTCCGCGGCGGAGGCCCTCGACCGCATCGGGCGAGGCGAGCGCTTCGATGTGGCCCTGGTGGATACGGCCATGCCGGGCATGGACGGTTGGACCCTCCTCAGCCGACTCCGGAGCATGGAGGCGACGGCCCTGATGCCCATCGCCCTCATGGCGGGCGTGCTGGATCCGGTGGATCCCGCCAAGTTGGCGAAGGCGCCCATCCAGGGCTTTCTGAAAAAACCCATCGAATTGCGCGAACTGGGCGATCGGGTCAAGGCCCTGTTGTCCATGTCGGTGAGCCCGGCTCCCTCTCCCTTCAGCACGGTGCCGGCCACGTCCGCCAAGGATCTGGTGAAGCGGGCCGAAGAGGCGCTGCCGGAGTTCCGGCCTGAACCCGTGGAGGTCCCGACCGGGTTGCTGGATGCCGACCTGAATCTGCCGGACCCCGAAGAGGATCTCCTCTTCCTCACGTCGGAAGACCTGTGGCCAGAGGATTCAGCTCCGGTCCTCCCCGAGGCAGCTGCCTTCACGTCGGCCCTTCCGGATGTGCATCTGGAGCTGGAGGAACTGGACTTCGATAGCCTTCAGGATCTGGGGGGGGAACCTCTGCCTGCGGTGGAACCCGTGCCTGAGGTCGCGCCTGAACCCGCACTGGAATCAGAACCGGCCGCCACCTTCTCAGAAGAGGAGGACCACATCGTCACTCTGTCCGGCCTTGAGGAGCTGGATAGCCTACCGACCGAGTTCCTGGTGACCTCCCCGGAGGCGGCCCCGGAACCGGCGACTGAACCGGATGAGTTCCTCGCCCAGCTTCCCGCAGCGGGATCGCTGATAGAGGAGACCGGTGTGGCCTCGGTCGCAGAATGGGCCATGGATGAACCCGTTCCTGATATCCACGAGTTCGCCGATATTCCGGAGCCCGGTCCGTCGCTGGAATCCGTGGCGTCGGATGCGGAGCCTGCCGCAGGTGGGCAAACCCCTGCCGTCGCCGGTCAGGCCGCGCCAGTGTCCTCCGAGCAGACGCGGGCCCTGCTCCTGGCCCTGCTGGCGGATCCCGTGCTGGTGGACGCCCTGGTCCAGGCCGTGGTGGCCCGCATGGGCGACCAGGTGCTGCGTGAAATCGCTTGGGAAGTCATGCCGGATCTGGCGGGAAGATTGCAACGTTAGACCCATGAAGCGCCCCCGCCCCCTGCTCCCATGGCCGTCCCCCAGGTCCCTCCCATGATTACTGGCTTCAACACGGATGTGCGCCACGGGAACCGGGTCTTCCACGTCCAGACGGAAGACAAGGGACTGTCCAACCCCAAGATCGAGACGCTCATCTACGTAGGTGGAGAGATCCTGGACAATTACCGCTCGTCCTATGAGGATCTGCTCGCCCTGCCTCCCCTGGACGAATCGGCCATTCAGGGACGCATGGATGACCAGCACCGCGCGGTCATCCGGGACATCAAGAACGGAAAATACGACCTCACGCCTCCCGATCTCATCGAGCAGCAGGCCTTCAACGACCGTCCCCTGGACCAGGCCATCCTCGAATTCCTCCAGCAGGAAGGCGATGTGGACACCCTTGAGTTGGTGTTGGATCAGCCCCTGAAGCCTGCCTTCGGCGGCCTGTTCCGGGTGCAAGTCCAGGCCCGGCTCTGTCAGAGCCGAAGCCCGGTGTCCGGCGCCGAAATTGCCGTGAAGCTGGTCTCCAGCCTCAAGAAGGCCACGGGTCTGCTGTCCGGGCGGACCGCCGCCGATGGACGGTTCGCCGGCGAGGTCCAACTTCCTCCCAGCCAGCCTGGCCAGTGCGCCGTGGTGGTGAGCTGCAACAGCGAGCAGGGCTTTGACGAACTGAAGGTTGCCGTGGTGGCGGGTTGAGTTTGTCCCAGCCTTTATTTCGACAAATGTTCCAGACCCCTTATTCTGATCCCCACGAAGTGGGGTGATCATGTCCAAAGTCGAGCCTGAATTGTTGAGCATTGGGGATATCTGCTCGGAAACGGGCTTATCCGCGGACGTGGTGCGGGTGTGGGAGCGTCGCTACGGCTTCCCGGTCCCGGTGCGGCTGCCCTCGGGCCATCGGCGTTACCGGCAGGAGGATCTGCACCAGTTGAGACTCATGGCCGAGGCCGTGGCCCAGGGGCACCGCCCCGCGCTGGTGGCCAGGGCCGGGGAGGCAGCCCTGAAGCGACTGCTCCTCCCTCCGGACAATCCCCGGGTGGAGGTGTTGTTTGAGGCCGTGGTTGGAATGGATACGGATCGGATGCGCCAGCTCCTGCGGGAATCGCTCGAGCACCTGGGCTGGAAACCGTTCCTTCAGCAGATCGTGGCCCCGCTCCTCGATCGAGTGGGCATGGCCTGGGCCGAAGGCGGCATTGGCGTGCATCATGAGCACCTGGTCACCGAAGTGCGGGAGGATTTCCTCCGGGAACAGCGCCTGGAGTGCCGAGCCCAGCCGGGCCGCGGATGCGTGCTGCTGTGCACCCTCCCGGGCGAGCGCCACCGCCTGGGAATGCTCATGGCGGCCCTGGCCTATGCCGCCCAGGGCACCCGTACCGAGGTGCTGGGCGTGGACCTCCCCGTGGCCAGCATCGCCCAGGCGGCGCGGACGCTGAAGGCAGATCGTGTGGCCGTGAGCCTCTCCATCCAGAGCGCCGGAGAAACCACCCGGAAGCTGCTCGCGGACCTCAAGGACCGGTTGCCTTCCGAATGCCGCCTCATCATCGGCGGCCAAGGCGCCGCCCGCACCCGGAAGGTGGAGGGCGTGGAACGGATGATGGGCCTGGACGTGATCTGATAGCCGTCAGCTGTTGAGGGATGCCCCAGGGTCCTCCGGGGCCCACTGCTTCCGCAGGCGGTGGAGCAGGAGGCGCAGCTCCAGCAGCAGGGGCCGGGCCGCCAAGAAGCAGAGAAATCCGGCGAGGGGCACGGTCACCTTGAAGCCGATGTGCCTGAACCCCAGGGCCCCCGCCACGCCGCCACCGAGAAAAGACGCGAGGATGAGGAGGTACAGGGAGAGCTTCTGGCGGTTGGCGACGATGCGCTCCCGGCCGTGTCGATGGTGGACATTCACGTAGGTCAGCCGACTCAGCTCGATCCCGATGTCCGTCACCGTGCCCGTGAGGTGCGTGGTGCGCACCGCGGCGCCGGAGATGATGGAGGTCACGGCGTTGTGCAAGCCCATGATGAAGCAGAGCAGCATGACCGTCATGGGGAGCGTGAACTGGACTTCCTGCTGCAGGCGGTTGCCCATGAAGCCGAAGACCAGCATCAATGCAGCTTCGAACACCAGGGTCAGGGCATAGCGGCTGCGCATGCGCCGCCGCTGGCCGAAGCTGATGAGGGTCGAGCAGACAAAGGCCCCGCCCAGGAAACTCAGCATCATGGCCAGGGCGGCCAGGGCCGTGGTGAGGTCTCCGTCGGCCACTTCGTCCGCCATGGAGGACACCACGCCGGTCATGTGAGACGTGTAGTGGCTGACCGCCAGGAAGCCGCCCGCGTTCACCGCCCCTGCCACAAAGGCCATGGCCCAGGCCAACTGCCGGTTGAGGGATGCCGAGCGAAGCGCTCCCTCGCGAACCAGCAGCTTTTCATGGATCGGCAGAGTGGCTAGGGCCAGATCGACCACAGCCTGAAGCTGTGGCCCTTCCAGACGGTTCCTCAGCAACCGCCGCAGGTAGCGGCCAGCGATCAACTGGATGGTTCGGGGGATGCGGCGCATGGATGGTTCAGTGTACTGGGTCGGGACGCTGCATTCAGACTGGAGGCTGGAGTCTGGAGGTACTGCTTTCTGTGGCGGCGCGAGCGCCGCGCCATGTTCTAAATTGGCGCCGACCCACCGATAGGCCGAGCTCAAACAAAATCCTTGGCGGCCGAAGGCCCGCAGGGATCCTTGCCTCCAGCCTCCAGCCTCCAGCCTGTAAACTTCTTCCATGCGCAAAATCCTGCTTCTCCACACCGGTGGCACCTTGGGCATGGCGCCCAGCGGTGAGCCCGCTTCGCTGGCCCCCGGGCGGTTCCTCGACCATCTGCTGGAGCAGGTGCCCGAGCTGAGCCAACTGGCGAGCCTGTCGGTGGAGGTGCCGTTCAATCAGGATTCCGCGTGCCTGGAGCCCTCGGACATCCTCGCCCTGGCGGCCCGCGTGCGCAGGGCGGGGGAGGATTTTGATGGGTTCGTCATCATCCACGGCACCGATACCATGGCCTTCACGGCGTCCGTTCTGGGCTTCCTGCTGGCAGATCTAGGCAAGCCCGTGGTGATCACGGGCAGCCAGCGGCCCTTGGCGTTCGTTCGCAGCGATGCGCGGAGCAACCTCGTCAACGCCGTGGATCTGGCCTGCCGGGCCATCCCCGAGATCGGCATCTGCTTCGGCACCCACTGGCTCCGGGGGGTGGCCACCGACAAGCTGAGCGTCAGCCAGTTCGAGGCCTTCGAGAGCCCCAACCTGCCGCCGCTGGCTGAGATTGGCGCTGAGATCCGCCTGCACCCCAAAGCGGGCCAGTTCCCCTGCAGGGTGCCCGGGGGTGTGGGGCAGGCACTCGACCTGAACATCCACACGGTCACGCCGCATCCAGGCATGGCCTGGTTCCCCGCGCCAGCCGGCGCCAAGGCCGTCCTCATCCAGGCCTTCGGCGCCGGCAACCTGCCCATGGGGCGCGACGACGTTGGGGCCTTTCTGGAGGACTGCCGGCAGCGCCGCCTGCCCGTGGTGGTGATCTCCCAATGCCCCCACGGCGGCGTGGATCTCTCCGCCTACGAAATGGGGCGGAAGGTCGAGGCCCTGGGCGCCATGTCTGGAGGCCTGCACACCCGCTGGGCGGCCCTGGCCAAACTGGGCCTGGTGCTGGGTGCAGGCGGCGGGATCCCAGAGGTGAGAGATGCCTTCGGGGCCGCTTGGGCCGGAGAACCCATGCCGGATGGGGCCTGGCCGCAAACCTGAGCTTCTTGCCGAAGGCTAACCCCAGACGTGCCGCAGGCGCGTCTGGAGCCCGGTAAACTGAACCTTTCCGGGATGCCGCAATGATCGACGCCAACCTTCTGCGCAACGACCTCGACGCCGTGGCCGCCCGCCTGTCCGAGCGGGGCTACACGCTGGACCGGGCCCGCTACCAGGAGGTGGACCAGCGCCGCCGGGCCATCCTGCAGGAGGCGGAGGCCCTGAAGGCCGAGCGCAACCGCGTGAGCGATGAGGTGGGTCGTCTCAAGCGGGCGAAGGAAAACGCGGACGACCTCATCGCCCAGCAGCGCGAGGTGGGCGACCAGCTCAAGGCCCTGGAAGCTGCCAAGCGCGTGATCGAAGCGGCCTTCAAGGAGTTCCTGGCGGGCATTCCCAACCCGCCCCACGCCAGTGTGCCTTCGGGCCGTGACGAGCGCGCCAATGTCGAAATGAAGCGCTGGGGCCAGGTGCCTGACATCGCCGCGCCCAGGGATCACGTGGACCTGGGCACGGCCCTGGGCATCCTCGACCTGGATCGCGCGGCCAAGATCAGCGGCGCGCGCTTCGCGGTGCTGAAGGGGCTGGGCGCCAAGCTGGAGCGGGCCCTCATCACCTTCATGCTGGATCGGCAGACCGCCGCGGGCTACCTCGAAGTCATCCCGCCCTACCTGGTGAACGCCGAGAGCATGTACGGCACGGGGCAGCTGCCCAAATTTGAGCAGGACCTGTTCAAGACCGCCCACGGCGAGGGCGCACTGTACCTCATTCCTACGGCGGAAGTGCCCGTCACGAATCTCTACCGCGATGAAATTCTCCCCGCCGAATCGCTGCCCCTGCGCCACTGCGCCTTCACCCCCTGCTTCCGCAGCGAAGCCGGCAGCTACGGCAAGGACACCAAGGGCATCATCCGCCAGCACCAGTTCCACAAGGTGGAGCTGGTCACCTTCGCACCGGCCGAAGGGGCCGAAGCCGAGCTGGAGCGGCTCACGTCCGACGCGGAAGCCATCCTCGAAGCCCTGAAGCTGCCCTACCGTCGCGTGCTGCTCTGCGCCGGCGACATGGGCTTCAGCAGTCAGAAGACCTACGACCTGGAAGTGTGGCTGCCCTCGCAGAACACCTACCGAGAGATCAGTTCCTGCAGCTGGTTCGGCGACTTCCAGGCCCGCCGCGCCAACATCCGCCTGCGCGGCAAGGAGGGCAAGCCGACCTTCGCGCACACCCTCAACGGCAGCGGTCTGGCCGTGGGCCGCACCTGGGTGGCCATCCTCGAGAACTACCAGCAGCCAGACGGCAGCATCCGGGTGCCCGAGGTGCTGCGACCCTACGTGGGCGGCGAGGTGATCCGCTGATGGGTCACTCGCTGCTTTGCGCAGAAGGCCTGGGCCTGCTGCGTGAGGGAAAGCGGGTTTTGGACGATGTGTCTTTTACCATCGCTCCAGGCGAAGCCTGGGGCGTCATCGGCGCGAGTGGTTCGGGCAAGACCACATTGCTGAACCTGGTGCTGGGCCTCGTGGAACCCCACGAAGGGCGGATCACCCTTGCAGGAGGCCCCTGGTCACCCCTGCCGGAGCGGGGACGGCGGCTGCGCCGTCCGAGCATCCAGGCGGTCTTCCAGGATGCCCTGGCCAGCCTGCCGCCCCACCGGACGGGCTGGGAGATCCTCCAGGAACCGTTGGAGGTCTGGCAGCGCGGGGATGCGGCCTCGCGCCGGGATGCCGCGGCCCGCATGGCGGCGAAGGTGAAGTTTCCCGAGGCTTCCCTGGATCAGCGCCCGGAGGCCTGGTCGGGCGGACTCGCCCAGCGGCTTTGCCTGGGGCGTGCGCTCATGCTGGAACCAGCCCTGCTGGTGTTGGACGAGCCCTTTTCGGCCCTCGATCCGACCTTGGCCGGCCACCTGCTGGCCCTGCTGTTGGCCGTGAAGGCCGAAGGCACGGCGCTGCTCCTTGCGAGCCATGACTTGCCCGCGGTGCGGCTATTATGCGACCGGATGCTTCTGCTGCGCGAGGGTTCCCCCGTATGCCAGGGGCTGGTTGGACAGTTGCTGTCCCATCCCCTGCATCCCGATCTGCGAACGCTCTGGGATGCGGTGCCACGGCTGGCTATCGGCTATCAGCCGTCAGCCGCCAGTGACTGATAGCTGATTGCTACTCTTCCACCGGCACCTGCACGGCGCTGGCGTTGACGTAGACCCCGCCAAAATGGCCCCAGAAGCTGCTGAAGCCTGGGCGCAGGCGGCCCTGCTGATCCAGAGCCTGTAATTCCGCGGAGAGCAGCTTCTGCGCTTCGGTGGACTGCACGTCCTGGATGAGGCTGCGCCGCGTCTCGAAGGTGAGGGCAGGGGCGGGTTCGCGAGAGACGATGCGGGCGGCCCAGAGCTTGCCATCCTGAGTCCAAAGCACGGGCGTGACCTGGCCGATGGGCGTGTCCAGGAGGGCCTTGCGGATGCCGGGGTGGGCGATGAGGTCCCGCAGCCCGCTGAGGGGCGCCGCGGCCTGGTCCGTGACGGGGCCGACCGCCTGGAGGCCACCGGCCTTCAGGGACTGCTGAGCCTTGGCCACGGCCTGTTTCCGGGCCTCCTCGAGGCGGTAGGCGGCCAGGACCTTGGTCCGGATGTCCTTGAAGGGGGGTACTGCCTCGGGCCGTTCCTCTTGGACCCGGAACAGCAGGTGGCGGTCGGCGATGGCCGTCGGCTTGGAGACCTCGCCCACCTTCAGGCGAAAGGCCTCATTGGCGATCCGGGGCAGTTCGGGGAGCGCCTCGGACTGGGCGCCCGTCTCGTTGCTGAAAGGCTGGCTGAGCTGGGCGGGGCTGCCGAGGCTCTTGGCGGCGGCGGCAAGATCACCGCCATTGGCGCGCTTCCGGATCTGCTCGAGGCGTTCCTGGGCGCGGGCATTGAACCGGCTGTCGGTGATCTCCTTGGCCATCTCAGCCTTCACATCCTCGAACTTCTTCTCCCGGCGCCCCTCCAGCTTGATGAGGTGGACACCGTACTGGGTGCGGACGGGCTGGCTGATCTCGCCGGTCTTCAGGGCCGCGGCGGCTTCGGAGAAGGGCTTGACCATCTTGGAGGTGTTGAACCAGCCCAGGTCTCCGCCATTGCCCTTGGCGCTGGGGTCCTCGCTGAGCTCCTCGGCGGCCTTGGCGAAATCCTGGCCTTTGACGAGACGCTCGCGCAGCAGCTGGGCCTTGGCCGTGGCTTCCTGCATCTGGGTGTCGCCCTGGGCTTTGAACAGGATGTGGCGGGCCTTGAACTCGGTGGAGTCGCTCCTGCGGGCCTCGAAGGCCGCCTTCAGGGCCGCCTCGTCCACCTGGAGATCCTTGCCGAAGGTGGCTCGGTCCACGGCCACGAACTGGAGGACCCGGCGGGGGGGCTGGAGGAAGCGCTCGCCGCCGGTCTTGTAGAAGGCCTCGAGGGTGGCATCTCCGGGATCGGCGACCGAGCTGGAATCCACCGACAAGGTGGCCTGCTGGAAGGCGACCTTTTCGTTGCGCAGGCGGTTCTCCTGGGCGATCCAGGCCGGGTCCAGGGGCACCTGCAGGGCGGTCTGCTGGACCAGCTTGGTCCGCAG
>JANXYT010000219.1 GCA_025355915.1 Holophagaceae bacterium | reverse complement strand
GATGTGGGCTGCGGGGGCGGGTTTCTCGCCAACCCCCTCGCGGCGGCAGGACACGGGGTCACCGGCATCGACCTGTCAAAGGACAGCCTGGAGGTGGCCCAAAGGCACGACGCCACCGGTTCCGTGGCCTATCTGGCCATGGACGCCCGGTTGCTGAGCTTTCCCGATGGGCATTTCGACGTGGTCTGCATGATGGATTTTCTTGAGCACCTGTCCGAACGGGACGCGGTCATCCGGGAGGCCTCCAGGGTCCTGCGCCCCGGCGGCTGGTTCTTCTTCCATACGTTCAATCGAACGCCTCTCGGTGGGCTCATCGCCATCAAGGGCGTCGAGTGGTTCGTCAAGAACACGCCGAAACACATGCATGTCTACAGCCTGTTCCTGAAGCCATCGGAGCTGAAGGAGCTCTGCGCCCGCCATCAGCTGGCCATCGAAGTGGTGCGGGGGGTCCGGCCCGTGATCTTCACCTGGCCCTTCCTCAAGCTGCTGTTCACCGGAAGGGTGAGCGACCAGTTTCAGTTCACCTTCACCCGCTCCCAAAGCACCGGCTATTGCGGCCGGGCCCAGAAATTCGCCTGAATGACGGCCAGGGACGTCCCTGGGATCGTCACGGCCCACCACCAAAAGGAGAACCTGCCATGAGCACGATCACCACCCAAGACGGCACAGAAATCTACTACAAGGACTGGGGCAGTGGTCAGCCCGTGGTCTTCAGCCATGGCTGGCCGTTGAGTGCGGACGCGTGGGAGGACCAGATGGTGTTCCTGGGCGCCCGTGGCTTCCGCTGCATCGCCCACGACCGCCGCGGCCATGGCCGATCAAGCCAGCCTTGGAGCGGCAATGAGATGGACACCTTCGCGGATGACCTCAAGGCGCTGGTGGAGAAGCTCGACCTGAAGGACGCCATTCATGTCGGCCATTCCATGGGTGGCGGCGAAGTCGCCCGCTACATCGGTCGTCACGGCACCCAGCGGGTGGCGAAGGCCGTGCTGATCGCCGCGGTGACGCCGCTGATGCTGAAGACGGCGGCCAATCCCGGCGGATTGCCCATGGATGCGTTCGATAAAATCCGCGCTGGCGTGCTCGCCGACCGCTCGCAGTTCTTCAAGGACCTCACCCTGCCGTTCTATGGCGCCAACCGGCCCGGCACCAAGGTCTCGCAGGGCCTCCGGGAGGCGTTCTGGCATCAGGGGATGCAGGCCAGTCTCAAAAGCGTTTTCGACTGCATCAAGGCCTTCTCCGAAACGGACTTCACGGCAGACCTCAAGAAGTTCACGATCCCGACGCTCATCCTGCACGGGGATGACGACCAGATCGTGCCGATCGCGGCCTCGGCCCAGCTCGCAGCCAAGCTCGTGAAGGGCGCCATGCTGAAGGTCTATCCGGGCGCGTCCCACGGCCTCTGCTCGACCCATAAGGACCAGATCAACACCGATCTGCTGGCCTTTCTCAAGGCCTGAGGGCCCATTGGCTGGCCCATCTGCGGCCAGTTGACCACATTCAGTTCGTCCCGCAACCAAGCCCAATCAGGAGACGCAATATGGCAAAGGTTCTCGTTCTTTACTACAGCATGTATGGCCACATCGAAACCATGGCGAAAGCGGTGGCGGATGGCGTTCGCAGCGTCGCCGGCACGAAGGTCACCCTCAAGCGAGTGCCCGAACTGCTGTCGGAGGAGATGGCACGAAAGGCTGGTGCCAAGCTCGATCAGGAAGCGCCACTCGCCAAGGTGGACGAACTACCGGACTACGACGCCATCATCTTTGGCACGCCGACCCGGTTCGGAAACATGTGCGCCCAGATGCGCCATTTCCTCGATCAGACGGGCCGGTTGTGGCAGAACGGTTCCCTGATCGGCAAGGTGGGCAGCGTGTTTACCTCCACCGCCACGCAGCACGGCGGTCAGGAAACCACGATCACCTCGTTCCACACCAGCTTGTTGCACCACGGCATGATCATCGTCGGGGTTCCCTACTCCTGCCAGCAGATTGGCAACATGAGTGAAATCACCGGCGGCTCCCCCTACGGCGCGAGCACGCTCGCTGGCGCAGATGGCAGCCGTCAGCCCTCGGAGAACGAACTGAAGATCGCTCGTTTCCAGGGCTCTCATGTGGCGGAAGTAGCCATAAAACAATCAGCCTGACCGGGTTGGCCTAATTGGGTTAGACGGTTTCAACCCCTTCGAACGGCCCCAGTGGACACATACAGAAGAAGGAGTCGATATGAAAGGCTTCGTGAAAGACATTGAGAGTCTTGCCATCAAAAATGAAGATTTTCGTCAGGTGTTGTACACCGCCAAGCACTGCCAGCTCGTCGTCATGGCCTTAAAGCCCAAGGAAGAGATTGGTGCGGAAGTCCACAAGCTCGACCAGTTTTTCCGCGTGGAAGAAGGAACCGGAGAGGCGGTTCTCGATGGCGTTCGGACCTCCATCAAGGCCGGATTCGCAGTGGTCGTTCCGGCCGGGACGAATCACAACATCATCAATACCGGCAGTGTTCCCATGAAGCTCTATACCCTCTATTCGCCACCGAATCACCGCGACGGCGTCGTTCACCGTACCCGCGCCGACGCCGAGGCTGACAAAGAACACTTCGACGGCAAAACGACGGAATAGCGCGCAGAAGCCGCCTGGTGGGCGGCTTCTGCGTGAAATTAAAGCTGGCTCAGGGCTTAAGTTCCACCAGTGTTTCCTCGGATCGGGCGTGCCCCTTTTCCTTCATCTCGCTGCCGCGGTAGAGGGTCCACCCGGGGAGGCCGCGGGGAATGGCCTTGGTCATGGCCCACTGCTGGGTGCGGCTGTTGGAGAGCAGGAGCACCAGCATGCGCTTCGGATTCCAGGGATTGGGGAAGGCGGCCAGGAGGCCGTCGTCGGGGCGTCCGTAGGTGCGGCCCTGCCATTTGAACCAGCCGGAGCCAGCTTCGAGGGGCAGTTTCCCCTCGGCCTGAAGGCGGGCGGCAATCCCGTTTTCGGCGGGGCCACCGAAGAGCAGCAAGTCGTTCGCGGCTAGCTCAGCATCGCCGACTTCCGCATCGGTTTTCAGGGGGAGCAGCACTTCGGTCATGTTGTCGGCCAGGGCCTCGCGGTAGTTCGTGGCGAGGGTGCGCTGGGCCTCGACCTCGCGGCCCGTGCCGTAGACCAGCACCGTGGCGCTCCAGTCGTCCAGCACGTTGCCCGGTATCCAGAAGTTCGCCCGGGCCACGGCAAGGTCGTTCCCCGCGTTGAAGACCACCCGCGTGGGCTTGGTGTCACTGCGGAAGCTGAAGGTGGCCTTGGTTCCCTTGACCTCCACGCGCTCCAGCCTTGCGCCCTTCTCCGTTTCCAGGTTCACGAAGGCCACAAAAGGATAGGCAAAACCTGACTGTTCGATGTCGAGCTTCACTTCGTAGCCTTCGCCCGCCTTCTCGACCCGGGCCTGAACCTTCGGTGCAGGCAGGTCGGCCCGTTCCAGCCAGGGTTTCAGGAGGGGCGCCACCTCTCGCCCCGCGCCTTCCGAGAGCGCCTTCAGAATGTCCACGGTGCGGGCGGGCTTGCCGTAATAGCGACCGTGAACGGTGTGCATGGCCTTGGCGAAGGCGACATTGCCGAGGTGCAGGCGCAGCTGGTGCAGGGCGAAGACGCCCCGGATGCGAGGGATCTGGTAGGCCCCGTAGCGGTCGTAGTCGGTCGTGGTGGCCAGAGGAGCTTTCACGCCCTCCTTGGCGTCCAACCAGAGATGGCGGGTGGTGAGATCCGCCAGGGCCGCACTTTGAGCCTCGAAGGCCTTGGCCGGCGTGCCGGGAAGGTTCTTCAGCTGCTGCCAGTAGGCCGCCGAGCCGCTGACGAACCAGTTCTCCGCGTCAGTGGCGGGCCTGACAGTCCCTGTCCAAAGCAACTTGGCGTCGAAAGCGTAAGCCTCTTTCACCGCCGTCACATCAGGCGAAGGCAAAGCCTTCGCAACCTTTTCCCCTCTCCAGGCCGCTTTTGCGGCCTGGAGCCTGGCGGTCACCCAAATGGGACTGAACACCGTATACCCATGGGTCAGGTGGGGCGTGGCGCCCGGCAGATCCGCGATCCAGCGACCCCCCACCAGCTTCTCGCGCTGGGTGGTCTTGCCCTGGTGGGCGATGAAGACGAGCTTCTCGGCCATCTCGGAAGTCGTGAGCTTGGCGTCGCAGGCGTGGGGGCGGTTGATGGGACTGCTGGCCAACACGCGGGTGGCGGTGTCGATGTCGAAGCCGCCGCGGCCGTAGGTCTTGAACACCTCCTGGAAGGCGATGTCGCGGTTCCAGGTGTTGAAGGCCAGGTCCGCAGGGGCGTTGTCCGGGTTCGCACCGTACTCGCCACGCACGTCCAGGTCGCGGTTGTTGTTGTTGGCCCAGATGAAATCCTTGTGGTGGCCCGGCGTATCGGCAGGCTTGCCCTTGGTTCCCGTGCGCCACATTTTGGTCTTCTCGGTACCCAGGAGGAAGCAGGCGCCCTCGTCGGTCTTGGTGTCGGCCATGGTCCAGTCGTTGGTGTAGAGGCCGTTGTTCTGCTTGAAGAGGATGGCGGCGGCTTCGTCAATGCTGGAGGCGTACTGGGCGGCCTTGCGGATGCGGTTGCTCTGGGGCGTGCCGTCGGGATTGAAGGGCGTCTGCCCCACAGTGGTCTCACCCATCACCAGACCAGAAGCATTCAGGTACCAGTCCGTGCCGCTGTGGATGCCGCCGGCGAAGGTCTGCATCACCACGCGGTGGCCCTTCTCAGGCACCACGTCCAGCATCACGTTCCATTCGGTGCCCGTATAGCCGTTCCACATGAACATCTGCGTAAAGAGGAAGCGGCCACTCTTGGTGGCGCCCCCGGTGGCCACGAAAGACGAGCAGTGGTCCCCTTTCCCGCCCTGCTCCATCTCGTCGTCGCCAGTCATGAAGGTGCGGCCGCTGAGGGGGTGGGTCGCGTGGGTGAGCCCGTCCTGGAGCGAGCTCATGTCCACGGCGCTGTTCAACGTGACGATGTCGAGGAGGTCGATGTCGCGGCCCTTGAACTTCGCCCCGGCCTTCACGGCGCCATCGGCGATGCCCTTCATTTCCTCCAGGAATTCCACGTCGTACTTGCGGAAGAAGAGCGCGTCCGCCATAGAT
>JANXYT010000211.1 GCA_025355915.1 Holophagaceae bacterium | reverse complement strand
GTCCGTCATCGCGGGGGGGCCGTGTCTGCTCGTGATGATGGGCTATCACGACTGAATTCGCGCAGCGAATTCAGCCCACTTATGCTGAAGGGATGGAATCTGCCCCATCCACCCTTCTCTTCCCCGGCCAGGGCACGGAGGCCGTGGGTATGTCCGCGGGCTGGGAGGCCCACAGGGCCTGGGTGGACACGGTACGGGCCGCCGAGACCCATACGGGCTACCCATTGCGCCGCCTCATGGCGGAAGGCCCCCTGGAGGAGCTGCGGTTCCAGCGCCACGCCCCCTGCGCCGTGCTGGCCCATTCCGTGGGCGTGTTCAGGGCCTGGCGCGAGGCGGGGCTGCCCCTTCCGGTGGCGGCGGCGGGCCACAGCATGGGGCTCTACTCGGCGCTGGTGGCGGCGGGTGTGGTGTCGCTCGAAGCCGCGCTGGATCTGCTATCTGCCGTGGAGGATCTGAGCGAGGCGGCCTTCGCGGGCCGGCCCATGGGCATGGCCTTCGTCATTGGCGTCACGGAGATGGAGGTGCGGCAAGCCATGACGGCCCATCCCTCCCTGGCCCTGTCGAACCGGAACGGCCAGGCCCAGTTCACCGTGTCGGGGCCGGTGGACGAACTGGAACTCCTGGTGGCGGCCCTCCGGCCCTCGGTCTTCAAGGCGGGCTTGCTGCCGGTGCGGCACCCGCTTCACGGCCCCCACATGGTGAGCCTCCTGCCCGCGGTGGTGCGGCGGCTGGGAAGCGTCACGCCAGCGGC
This sequence comes from Holophagaceae bacterium, assembly GCA_025355915.1. Lineage (GTDB taxonomy): Bacteria > Acidobacteriota > Holophagae > Holophagales > Holophagaceae > Geothrix. Next base: position 3,468 of record JANXYT010000211.1, on the reverse strand, counting down.
TCCGGCTTTTCCGCTGATCTCCCACTTCGACGGCCGAATGCTCTCGTCGGGACGCGCCGCCTGGGACGAGGGCCTGGCTTCGGTGGCCCTGCCTGTGGACTGGCTGGCGGTGGTGGCCCGGTTGAAGACCCTGGCCGCGCCTCTGGCGGAATGTGGCCATGGCAGCCAGCTCGCGGGGCTGACGCGGTGGGCGGATCGGACGCTCCAGGTGGTCAGCCTTCAGGCTCCTCCCGGGTAGGGTCCTAAGGCGGTAAAAAATCGTTCTGGCGGGGATCTGATTCGCTGGATCGTCCGGCTTCCGCTATGCCATGATGGGGTCCCCATTCTTCCATCCAGGATCCTCGCACCCATGTCCCCGTCCGCCCTGATTCTCGGCGAGGCCCTCGCCAACCGGTGTTCCCAGGTGCTCTATCGCTGCCTGGAGGAAGTGGGCAGCACCAAGGGGGCGCTGTACCTGCGGACGCCGGGGCAGGGGTCCTTCGAAGTCGTCAGCTTCTACGGCTGGCCCCGCGGTACGCGGCCGCCGGTATCCATTCCCGAGGGCCACCCACTGCTGGTGCTCACCCTGCGGGAGCGTCGCACCTTTGTGGTGAACGATGCGTCGGATTCTCCCGAGTTGGCGGCCTTCGGGCAGGGTGGCGATTGGCCGAGGTACCTCATCACGCCGGTCTACCTGGCGGGTGACTGGGTGGGTCTGCTGATCCAGCGCGATCGGATCAAGGGCGGCACCTTTGACGTCGAGCGCGACGAACCACCCACCTTGGGCATCTGCGGGGATCTGGTGGAGGCCCTTCGCGAGTTCCGGCTCTACGGAGCGACCCCGAGGCCGCCCCAGACACGCCACCGTGCCCCGGCTCTCTCCGCCGTTGGTCCGGCTTCGGTGCCGGAAGGCCTGCCCACGGCCTCGGCCCTCATCAACGAGGTGGCTCCCGTGGCCGAGCGCCTGTTGCCCCCGGCGGCCGTGACCACCCCCCCCATCCACACGTCAGAAGCCCACATTCCCTCGACCGGCCCCTCGGCGCAGGAGCGGATGTATGGATTCCAAGGCGGGCCAGAGGGCTTCACGGCCCTTCCCTGGGAGGCGGAGCGCACCCTCAGCGGGTGGGTGGCGCCGGCGCCCGTGAGTCCCGAGCGGAAGCGGGGCATGGTGCCGCCGGAGCAGCGGGCCTTCTTCTGGGAGATCGCAGGCCTGCTCAGCCAGATCCTTTCCGCGTCAGCGGTGGCGCTGTGGCTCGACGATCCCGAAGAAATCCGCCCGCTCCTCGCCTACAGCACGCTCCCCCTTTCACCGGAGCTGCAACAGCAGCTCCTCGCCTTTGCCACCTTCCACCTGCCGGCGGTTCGGGAGCAGGACCTGCGGCTCATCACCCGCGCGGACATGACGCATTCCCCCGAGATCCATGGCGCCTTCTCGACGTACCTGCCGCTCTTGCTCAACGAGACCCCGAAGGGCCACGACTTGATGCTGGTATTCCGCCAGGAAGACCATTCCTTCTCCCTCGCTGAGATCGAGGTGATCCAGCAGCTGGGCCGCATCCTGGGCCTTCACATGCAGGAGGCCCGGCTCCACGAGCGTTACCACCACGCCTTCCTGTCCGTGAGCCACCGGATCCTCCAGTCCAGCGAAAGCCGCCTGCCCAGCCTGCGCCCTCACAGCCTGGCCACCGCCCGGCTGGCACGGGATCTGGCGCTGAAGCTCGAACTGCCCACGGAAGAAGTTGAAGCGGTGAGTATCGCGGCGATCCTCCACGATGTCGGCCTGCTGATGCTCGATCCGAACATGCTGAACAAGCCCGAGTTGAACGGCGAAGAGCTGAAGAAAATCCGCAACCATCCAGAACTCGCGGCGGTGTTCCTGAAGGATCTGCGATTCCCCTTCGATGTGGTGAAGATGATCCGGCACCACCATGAGCGGTGGGATGGCCGCGGCTACCCTGAGGGCCTTCGGGAGACTGGCATCCCCATGGGCAGCCGCATCATCGGCGTCATCGAGGCCTACGAGGTGATGACGAGCGGCAAGGGCTACCGGCGCCCCCAGGGGTTCCAACGGGTGCTGGAGGAACTGGAGAATGAGGCCGGCGCCCAGTTCGATCCCAGCGTGGTGGGAGCCTTCCGTGAGCTCATGACACGTAAGGGTGAGCGGGGGTAGTAATCTGTCCCTGGAGCATCCATGTCCTTCCCCAGAACCCAGCACGGTTTCACCATGGCCCTCGCCCTGGCGGTGGCGGTGGTGATGGGGATCATGCTGATGAAGGCGGCTCCCCTGGTGAGCGCCGAGGTCCAGCGCGAAAACGAGGCCGAGCTGATCTTCCGGGGCGAGGCCATCGCCGCCGCGCTCAGGATCTACTCCGCCAAGACCGGGCGATTTCCAACGGACTTGGAAGATGTCATGAAACTGCGCCCCCGCATCCTCCGTCAGAAGTACAAGGACCCGATGACGCCTGGGGGTGACTGGGACTATGTCACCCAGGTCCAGCCCGGGGCTTCCGGGAACAAGGAGGGGCTTCCCATCGTGGGTGTCCGCAGCCGCAGCGCCAAGGACAGCATCCACATCTATCAGAACAAATCGCTCGTGCGGGACTGGCTCTTCACGGCCGATCAGAACCTGCTGGGCATCACCGATGCCGCGGCCAAGTCCGGGGGGCTGCCCAAGGCCGGGAGTGTCCCTGTCAAGCCTGCCGCCCCGAAGGAGTGAGGGTGTCCTGGAAAACCGGGACCGTTCTCGCCTGCTCGTTCATGGCCCTATCCGCCCAGGATTTCCGGGGCTGGGCCCGGCGCCTGGAGGCCCGTGGGGTCATGGTCTCGGCCGGCATCTGGGACGCCGGTACCGGGAAAGCCCTGGAGCGCCACCACGATGACCTGCCTCTGGTGCCCGCCAGCACCACCAAGGCGGTCACGACCTACGCCCTGCTCAAGACGTTGAAGCCCGAGTTCACCCTCGAAACCGAGGTCTGGGGTGATCTGAAGGACGGTGTGGTGCAGGGGGATCTCATCTTCAAGGGCGATGGAGATCCGCTGCTCACCAGCGAGCGGATCTGGATGCTCGCCCAGGTCCTCCGGAAGCAGGGCGTCGAGCGCATCACGGGCAACATCCGCCTGGACCAGAGTGCCTTCGACAGCCAGCGGGAACCCCTGGGCTGGGAGAACACCTCGGTGGACACGCTTCCCCCGGTGCTGCCCCTTTCGGTGAACTTCAACCGGGACGAGGCTGGCCGCATCGTGGCGGATCCGGAGCGCCAATCCCGGGAGACCATCCATCGGATCCTCCTGGAAAGCGGCATTGCCATCGAGGGAAGGCTCGGTGGTCCGGGGATTCCGCGCAAGCTGCTGGGTTGGAGTTCCCCCCCGCTTCGGTCGATGGTGATGGACATCAACAAGTGGTCGAACAATTTCATGATCGAGATGCTGGTGCGGAAATTCGGCGCGGGATCCTGGCCCCGGGGCGTCAAGCGGATCCAGGAGTTCTAC
>JANXYT010000186.1 GCA_025355915.1 Holophagaceae bacterium | reverse complement strand
ATGCGGATCACAGTGTCAGCGGTACCCGCAGCAGCGGCGGTGCCGGCCGCAGCCCCGATGGCCGCGCCACCCAGGGCGTGATCGTTCTTGTTGTTCTTGTCTCCCAGGATGCCGATGAGGGCGCCGAGGGCCGCGCCGCCGCCGATGAACTTGGCGTTGCGCGCGCCTCGGGCCGTGGCCACCACCACGTGAGTGTCGGTATCGATGCCCACGCCGGCGACCTCCGTGAGCCGGATGCCCAGGGCACCCTGGCCGTTGCTCAGCCGGCCCGCGGCGGCGCTCTGGGTGACGACGCCCCGGGCAGAGCTGCCGGCGCTCCACACCAGCTTGCCGTCCTGAACCACATCCGAGGACAGGTTGCCGTCCCAGGCATCGCCCGCCTGATCCTTTTCGGTGCTCAGTTCGCGGGCCAGGGTGATGTCGAGTTTGGTGCCCGTGGGGACTTCCACCACCACTGACTTGGGGGCCTCTTTGACCGCCGGGGCCTGGGCCAGGGTGATGGCCTCCTGCTGCTTCACCGCCGCGCGCTTCTTGGCGTCCGACACCTGCCGCTCGAGGGCCTTCACCTGGGATTTGGTGACGTGCTGGACGGTTTCGGCATCTCCGCCGGTGGCCTTGCCGGACTTGGCTTCGGCCAGCTGCTGCTCAAGCTGGGCCACTTTGGTCTCGGCGGCCTTGGCTGCTTCCTCGGCCTGGAGGGCGGCCTCGCTCTTCTGGTTGCATCCCAGCGCCAGGGCCAGCCCAGCGGCGAGAGATAGACGGAACAAGGTGGTGCGCATGGGAACTCCTGAAGGGGATGGGTCGTGCCGTATAGTATGACAGCCTGAGAGGGGCGCTCACTCCGATGGCTCGACCCAACCTCAATCCCCGTGGCGAATCCGTGCTGCGAACTCTCATCGAGACGTACCTCGAGGAGGGGGAGCCCGTGGGTTCGCGGCTATTGGCCAAGCGGTATCCCGAACCGCTGTCCAGCGCCACCATCCGGAATGTGCTGGCGGACCTGGAAGATGAATCCATGGTGGCCCAGCCGCACACCTCGGCGGGCCGCGTTCCCACCGAGCGCGCCTATCGGTACTACGTGGATCGGTGGCTGAAGGCGCTGCCGCCGGGTCCCGAGGCGGAAGGACGGCTTTCGGCGGCCCTGGACGGGTTGGATCTGGATCCTGAAGCCTGGGCCCGGCATGCCAGCCGCACCCTGGCGGAGGTCATGGGTGGCGTCTGTCTGGCCCTGCCCCTGCGGCTCACCCAGAGTCGGCTGGTGAGGCTGGAATTCGTTCCGGTTGGATCAGGACGGTTCGTGGCGGTGTGGGTGGGTAGCCTGGGCGAGGTGGAACACCGCCTCATGGAGAATCCCTGGAAGCATTCCCAGGTCCTGCTGACCGAACTTGGCAACTACGCCACGGCGCATTTCGCCGGCCTGACCCTGGTGCAGATGCGGTCCCGCCTCCTCGATGCGCTGCGGGCCGGGGTGCAGGTGGGTGAATCCATCCGGCTCCGGCTCCAGGAGCTGGCCGCCCAGTGGCCGGAGGATCCGAGCGCGGTCGATCCGACCGTTCTGGTTTCCGGACTGGGCAGCCTGGGCGGACTGCCTGAATTTGAGGATGTGACGAGGTTCCGCGATCTGGTGGCCGCCTTCGAGGAGCGCGGACGGCTGGCCCGCCTGCTGAATGCCTTTTCGGACCGGGCCTCCGAGGATGTGCACCTGCTGCTGGGCACGGAGAATCCCTTCTTCAAGGCCTGGCCCCTCGCCACGGCGGTGAGGACCGTGGCCCTCGGGCCCGCGGGATTTGTCACCTTCGCCCTGGTGGGCCCACTCCGGATGGACTACGGCCGGGTCATGGGCGGTTTGCGCTGGTGGTCCCGCCAGGTCCAGAAGCGGCGCGACCGGTCCTGAGTTACCCAGGTCTCTTGCATTCTGCTTATACTGCTGCGATGCCTACCGATATGCCCCGTCATCCCGATGCCAAACCCACTCCCTCGCAAGGGGAGTCGGACGATCTGTTGGACCTCAACCTGGACGATCCGCTGGAAGGCGATCTGCAGACCGTGGCGGACGAGGTGGCGTCGGAGTATCCCACCCAGATGATGCCCGAGCTGGAGCCTCTGGATCCGGCCCAGCCCTTCCGCGCCCCAGAGGGGCAGGTGGATCTGGAGTCAGCCCTGGTCGAGGCCGAACACCAGATGGAAGAGATGCTCCGGCGCGAGGCCGAACTGATGGATCACCAGCGCCGGCTGGCCGCCGATTT
>JANXYT010000174.1 GCA_025355915.1 Holophagaceae bacterium | reverse complement strand
ATCTGCCTTCCCCGACGTGGTTTGGCATACCGAGACTCCCCTCATGAGAACGTCCCCGGCGCCCATGTTCCTCTTATCGGGACTCGTGAGGGCGAAGCAGTTCAAGGTGGTCCTCACGGGCGAAGGCGCCGACGAATTCCTGGCCGGTTACGACATCTTCAAGGAAGCCAAGATCCGCCGGTTCTGGGCGGCCAGACCCGACTCGCAGTTCCGCCCGGGGCTGTTCAAGCGCATCTATCCGTGGCTGGCTGGGCTGTCCCGGGCCAACTACGTGCAGGCCTTTTTCGGCATGGGACTCACAGAGACGCATTCCCCGGACTACTCTCACAGCATCCGATGGCGCACCACGGCAAGGGCGAAGCGGTTCTTCAGCGAGGATCTGCAACAATCCATCCAGGAAGGCCAGCAGGAACTAACCCCCTTCCACCCTGCCGGGTTCGATGCCTGGGATCCGCTGCACAAGGCGCAGTACCTGGAGATCTCCATCTTCCTTTCCCAGTACCTGCTGTCTTCCCAGAGCGACCGGGTGGCCATGGGGCATTCCGTTGAGGGCCGGTTCCCCTTCCTGGACCACCGGGTGGTGGGATTCTGCAACCGTCTTCCCCCTACCCTGAAGCTACGGGGACTCACGGAGAAGTACCTGCTGAAGGAGGTCAGCCGGGAATGGCTCCCTGCGGACATCACCGACCGGCCCAAGCAGCCCTTCCGGGCCCCGATCCACCGGGCCTTCTTCAACGAAACCCCACCGGAGTACCTGGAGGAACTCCTCTCCCCCTCCACCCTCAAGGCCACCGGATTCTTCAACCCCCAGGCCGTGGACCAGTTGGTCACCAAGCTCAAGCAGAACCTCCCCTTGAGTGAAACGGACGACATGGCCCTGGCCGGCATCATCTCAACACAACTGGTGGACCGGCAGTTCCTGTCCGGTTTCCGACGTTCCACCCCCCTTGGCGGTTCAGACGATGTGAAGGTCGTCCTCGGGAAGGGGTCATCCCTTGGAGTACTGCGATGCCCTTGAACAGGAGCGTCCTTGACATCGATGCCGCCGCTGAGACGGACAGAATCGTGCGCTGGCTGAGGGAAAACATGCGAGGCCTGCACCGGAGTGGCGCTGTCCTCGGTATCAGTGGAGGCATCGATTCCTCTGTCTGCCTGGCTCTTTGCGTCAAGGCCTTTGGCCCCGAGCGGGTGGTGGCCCTCCTGCTGCCCGAAAAGGATTCCGATCCGGTGTCCGAGGATCTGGCAAGGATGCTGGCGGCCCACTACGGCGTCACCCCGGTGTTGGAGATCATCACTCCGGCCCTGGATGGATATGCCTGCTATGAGCGCCGGGATGAAGCGATAGCGAGGGTGTTTCCTGAATACGACGCCAAGGCGGGCTACAAGGCGAAGATTGTCCTTCCCCCGGGCCTGCTGGAACAGGGCACCCTGAACATTTATTCCCTTACGATCATCACGCCGGATGGAGCAGAAAAGAGCGTCCGCCTGCCTCCTCCCGAATTCGCCCAGATCGTTGCCGCCTCCAATTTCAAGCAGCGCACCCGCACAGCCATGCTCTATTACCATGCCGAACTCCGGAATTTCGCGGTCATCGGAACGCCCAACAAGAACGAGCATGATCAAGGATTTTTCGTCAAGTACGGTGATGGGGGTGTCGATCTCAAGCCCATTGTCCATCTGTACAAAACCCAGGTGTACCAACTGGCCCGCCATTTGGACGTCCCCGAAATCATCCAGAAGCGCACACCAACCTCGGACACGTACAGCGCACCGGCGACCCAGGAAGAGTTCTTCTTCCGCCTTCCCTTCGCGATCATGGATCTGCTCTGGTACGCCCAGGAACACCAGGTCTCTCTTGAAGACACTGCGGAGGCACTGGATATGACCCCCGCCCAGGTAGGCAACGCATTCGACGATTTCACCCGGAAAACTCGATCGACCCACTACCTTCGGACCCCCCCCCTGGATATGACTTCCCTTGGCAGCCCGGTTCCCGCAGGCCGTTGACTCTAGGCGTGTGCTACCCACCGCGTCCTTGCTCCAGCCGAAGGAGAATGTCGTGACCTCAATGATCACTAGTCCGCACCGCAGGCCGCTTCCGGAATCCGCGACGATGCGACGGGTCTGCTGGATGGTCGTGCTGGCAGCAACGGTCCTCTTCCTCGTCTCCTGCTCCAGGAACACGGTGCCCGGAGCTTTAGATTCCAAGGAGCCTGCCATGCCGCATTCGGTCAACACCGCGCGGATTGTCTTCCTGCACCACAGCACGGGCGAGATCATCTGGAAGGGGGGCCTTCCGCAGTTCATCCAAGCCTGGAATTCGGCCCATGGCACGAACTATGAGATCACCGAATTGGCCTATCCCAGTGCCACGGGAGGGCATGTCCGGCTGAGGAAGTTCCTTCCCGCCAGGATCTTCAACAAGGTGGTCAGCGACCGCTATCCCTGGGACAACCAGCCCTACGACTACTGGAACCTCTGGGTAGCCCACACGGGCGAAAACCGTGACCGGTCCGAGATGAACCTCGATGATCTTGCACGGTCCTACGATGTGATCGTCTTCAAGCACTGTTTCCCCGTTAGCCAGGTCCAGCCCGACGACGGCTCACCCAGTGTGTCCTCCCCGAGGCAGACACTGGCCAACTACATGTTGCAGTACGCGGCCCTCAAGCGGCGCATGCACCAGTTCCCTCAGACCCGCTTCATCGTGTGGACAGGCCCCGCGCTTACCCAGGCCTCCACCCATCCCGACGAGGCCGCGCGCGCACGGCAATTCGCCACCTGGGTCAAGCGGACCTGGGATGAGAAGGGAGACAATATTTTCGTCTGGGACTTCCGTGAGCTGGAGACGGATGGTGGGCTCTTTCTGAAACCCGAGAACGCCCGCAATCCAGACAATTCCCATCCGTCCGACGCCTTGACCACGAAGGTCGCTCCCCTCATGGGACGGCGTATTGTGGATGTCATCGAGGGACGGGGGGACAGTTCCAGCATCACGGGTCAATGAAGACCGGGACTCAAACGGGAAGTGTGGGAGGCAGAGCATGGAGCCAGCGGATCTCCAGCAACTGAAGACTCGGGTAGCGGCCATTCTGGCCAAGCAGGCGGGCTCCAGGGCCGAGGACGAGGCCGAGAGAATCCTTGAGGCCGCCAGGGCCATGAGGCCGGAGGATTGCCAGGCGTTGGTCCTGGAATGGGCTGGGAGACGTGCAGCGGGGGCCCCGCTCGGTCTCGTCATCGGCCGACAGCGCTTCCTGGGGATCGACCTGCTGGCCAAGGAAGACGTGTTGGCCCCACGGGAGGAGACGGAAATTCTGGGGAACGAGGTCCTTGCCATCCTTCGCGCCCTCTCGCAGGAAGAGCCTGCGCGGGAACTGCGGATGATCGACATGGGTTGCGGATCGGGGAATCTCGCCTGTGCTGCAGCCGTGGCGGTGCCCCAGACCAGGGTTTGGGCCTCAGACATCACCGCATCTTGCGTGGACCTGGCCCGAATCAATGTGGCCCACCTTGCCTTGCAGGACCGCATCCAAGTGACGCAAGGCGATCTCTTCGCACCCCTCTCTGCAAGAGGGCTCGAAGGCACCATGGACCTTGTGGTGATGAATCCGCCCTACATACCCTCCACTTCGCTCGAGCATTCCCACGCCGGGTTACTTCACCATGAACCAAGGGAGGCCTTCGACGGGGGACCCTACGGGATCTCGATCCTCACCCGACTCCTGCAGGAGGCCCCGCCCTTCCTGAAGAACGGGGGGCATCTCCTTTTCGAGTTCGGCCTGGGGCAGGCCAGGATGGTCCAATCCCTCGTGGAGAGAAATCAGCTCTACTCCGGACTCCGGTTCGCCTCGGACCCTCATGGTGAAGCCAGGGCCGCCGTTCTCAGGAAGTAGATTCCTTGGCCCTCCAGCCTGCCGGGTCGTTAAATCCGCCCACCCTGGCTCCCAGAAGGGTGGTGATGGATCCTTAGCACTGATGTATCGTTTGATTTACCATCCCGACCCTAATCTCCAATGCAGGAAGAGAGGCGTATGGACTAGGCCAGTTCTGCGACTGCTTTTCTCACACGACTGAAATCCGGACTAGAATTCGTAGTCACAAGGATCCATTCATGGCCATGGTTGATCGTTTCAAATCAATTTACCGTGGGTTCCGCCTTTGGCGGCTTCGTAAGGCCGGCCTGACGATCGCCTCTGATTGCAGAATGACGAAAATTCCGGATTTTGGATCCGAGCCCTACCTCATTACCATCGGGAAGCACGTGGGCATCGCCACAGAAGTCCTTTTCATCACCCATGACGGTGGCACCTATGTTTTCAGGCACCTGGAGCGCTACAAGAAAGTGATCAAGTACGGCCGGATCACGATTTTGGACAATTGCATCATCGGGGCGAGGGTCATCATCCTCCCGGGCGTGACCATCGGACCGGATTCCGTGGTCGCTGCGGGTTCGGTCGTGTCCCGGAGTGTGCCCCCAGGAGTCCTTGCCGCCGGCAACCCAGCGAAACCCATCATGACCATCCAGCAATATGCGGAGTGGTCCCTCTCCGCCACGCCCGACTACAACGAAAATGACTACCGTAAAGACAAAAGGGCATTCCTGAAGAAGTTCCGGATGCGAGGATCCTCGGTGCATCGCACCAAGCAGGAGGATGGTAATGCGGCCAGCGATACCGTCCCCGACTAGAATCGTTACCTACCATTTTCCCCAGCCATCCCCTGCATCCAGGAGACATTTTTAAAGTTTAGAATCGGCCCCGTTCAGGGCCATTTCCAAACAAGGCTGTCCACGAAGGTTGCTAGCGCAAATATTTTATCAATTAAAAAGGTGAGTCGGAAATGAATCGTATTCAGCGGCGCATTCCAAAGGGAGAATATAATCGCGAACATGAACCCTGTGAAAAACTCGAATTTTGAAGGCAAGAGGAATTCAAAAATACCAGCTATCCACCCGACTCGGTTCGCGATCGTTACTGTGGTGAGTCAGTTCCAGCAGTTTCATAATGAGGCGATAGGCGCATGTGCGGGATAGCAGGTTTTCTAGATCCAAAGGCATCGACGCCGGCGGATGAACTCCAGGCCATCGGTGAAGCGATGGCGGACAGGGTTGCGTTCCGCGGCCCTGATGACGCCGGAACATGGGTGGATGCAACCGTCGGCATTGCACTGGCACACCGGCGGCTTTCAATCCTCGACCTTTCGCCCGAGGGCCACCAGCCCATGGCCTCAGCCGATGGACGCTTTGTCATCTCGTTCAACGGCGAGATCTACAACTATCGCGACCTCCGAGCTGATCTGGAGCCGCGCGGGCACCAGTTCCGCGGGCACTCCGACACGGAAGTGCTCCTCGCTGCCTTCACCGAGTGGGGGATTTTGGAAACCCTCCGTCGCTCGAATGGCATGTTCGCGGCCGCGGTCTGGGATCGCTCCGAGCGCATGCTTCACCTCTGCCGCGATCGCTTCGGCGAGAAGCCCCTCTTCTACGGTTGGTCCAACGGGCTCTTCCTGTTCGGATCGGAGCTGAAGGCGCTGCGCGGGCATCCCCGCTTTCGGGCCGAGATCGATCCCGACGCCCTCGCGCTCTACCTCCGCTACGGCTATGTGCCGGCACCTCGTTGCATTTATGACGGGCTCTCGAAGGTCCTCCCCGGGACGGTGGTGTCGGTCGCGGCCCCAGGGCACATCGAGATCGTCCCCTACTGGTCGCCACGGGAGGCCGTGCTGGGTGCCCGCTCCGCGCCCTTCCTCGGCGATGAGCGCGAAGCCGTTGAAGAACTCCACCGACTCCTGCTCGACTCGGTTCGCCTGCGCATGGTCGCGGACGTGCCCCTCGGCGCCTTCCTGTCCGGGGGCATCGACTCGAGCCTGGTGGTGGCTCTGATGCAGGCCCAGAGCTCGCAACCCATCAAGACCTTCACGATCGGGTTCGAGCGCGAGGAGTATGACGAGGCGCCCCGTGCACGCGCGGTGGCCGCCCACCTCGGGACCGACCATACCGAGCTTTACGTAACCGGTTCGGATACGCTCTCGGCGGTACAGCGCATCCCTCAGATGTACGACGAGCCCTTCTCGGATTCCTCTCAGATCCCCACCTTTCTCGTGGCACAGATGGCGCGACGCTCTGTCACGGTCGGGCTCTCCGGGGACGGCGGCGATGAGCTCTTCGCGGGTTACACCCGCTACATTCTCGGCAACATGATCTGGCGTATTCTGCACCGGATCCCCTATCCTGGGCGGTTGGCGCTCGCGTACGCCATGGACGCCAGCCCGGGATTTGCCTGGGTCGCCATCGAGAAGACCCTCCGTCGCGTTCTGGGCCTGCGTCGACGCAGCGCTGCCGACGCGCTCGACTCGGTTACGGGTTTCCTGCGGGTCCGCGATGCCGCCGCACTGTACCGCCAGCTCGGTGGCTCCGGGGGCGAGCCTCCCTACGCTGCACACCACGAGCCACCACCCGGGCTCTCGTTCGTCGAGCGCATAATGTACTGGGATACGCTCCACTACCTCCCGGACGACATCCTCACCAAGGTCGATCGGGCCACGATGAGCGTGAGCCTCGAGGCTCGCGTCCCGCTGCTCGACCACCGCATCTTCGAGTTCGCCTGGCGGCTGCCGCTCGCCACGAAGTTCAAGGAGGGCGTCACCAAGCGGCCCCTTCGCGCCATTCTCGACAATTATGTGCCACGCGAGCTGACCGAGCGCCCCAAGTGCGGGTTCGCGGTGCCGCTCGCCGACTGGCTGCGTGGCCCGCTGTGCACCTGGATGCAGGATCTGCTCGCGCCAAGCCGGCTCGAGGCACAGGGGATGCTTGATCCGCAGCAATACAGCACCGCCATGTCCGAGCATCTCTCCGGCGTGCGTGACCGACGCGGTGAACTTTGGCATGCGCTGGTGTTCCAGGCCTGGTTCGATTCGTACGATATCGCCGGTGCGAAAACCCGTGTTGATTCGCCCAATATCGCCAGCAGGCAGGCTGGGTCCTACAGTGGCCTTAGCCAAACCGTGCGATCGGCGCCATGATGGTGGTTGAAGGAAGCAATGCACCGCTGCGGACCTCAGGAAGTGAGTGGTGAAGGGCAAGCTGAAGGTTGGATTGATGGTGGAATCTCTAGAGGTTCCCCGCTGGGTCCGGCACATGGTGGAGCGCATCGCCGGCTCGTCGTACGCAGCCCTGGAACTCATCGTCGTGCTCGATCCCCAAGGCGAAGGGGTGCCTGAAGAAGCCCCTTGGCAGCACATGGTGGAGGGGCTTTACATGGCGCTGGAGCGCTGGTGGGTAAGGGTGGAGCACGACGCGCTCCAGGAGACCGGGTTGGGCGAACTCTTGGGCCAAGCACGCGTCCTCCGCGCTCACCCGGTCGACCAGCGCGGTACGGAGCATCTTCCTGCGGAAGTGGTCGCGGCGATCCATGCCGAGGATCTGGACGTCCTGTTCCTGGTGCCACCGCGCAGGCTCGGGGGCGAAGTCCTCCGCACTCCCCGCTTTGGCGTCTGGACATGCCGACATGGCGTTGGGCGCAGCCTCGTCCCGGCGTTCCGGGAAGTCATGCGGAGAAACCCCGTAACGGAATCTCGGCTCGAGGTCGTTGCCGAGGAGACCGCTGGCGAACATGTCCTCTACCGGTCCTACGCGTCGACCCATCACTGGTCCGTGGCGAGGAATTGCAGCGCCATCCATTGGAAGGCGGTTTCCTTCTTTCCACGCGTGCTGGAGCAGTTGTGGTTGCGCGGCCCAGAGGCGCTCGTAAACGTGGTAGCCCACGCGAACGATCGGCCACTTACTGGCAGCGCCGTGCTGCCGAATGGAGCGGTGTCGCGTCTCATCATGAAGGCCCTGCTCCGGCGTATCCATTTCATAGCGCGGCGCTTGCTATGGCGCGAGCAGTGGATCCTGCTGCGCTCGACCGCGAGCGAGGGCATCCCCGTGCTCAGGAATTTCCAGGAGATGCTCCCACCGCGAGATCGCTTCTGGGCCGATCCACATCTCCTCGTCCGAGATGGGAAACACTACCTCTTCCTGGAGGAGGCTCCCCTCAACACGGGCAAGGGCCATATCGCCGTGATGGTCCTCAACGAGCAGGGCCGCTGGTCGGGCCCGACTACGGTGCTTGAGGAGCCGTACCACCTCTCGAACCCATTCGTCTTCGAACAGAACGGCGACATCTACATGGTGCCCGAGAGTGCAGCGAATCGCAGCGTGGACCTTTACCGCTGCGAGCGATTCCCGGATCGCTGGGTGCATGTGCGGACGATCTTGAGCGGCCTCCGGGCGGTCGATGCGACTCTGTTCTCACATGGCGCCAAGTGCTGGATGTTTGTTAACGTGGCCGAGAATCCCGAGGCGTCGACCTGGGACGAGCTGTTCCTCTTCCACGCGAGCGATCCGGTATCCGGCGAATGGACCCCTCACCCAAGGAATCCCATCGTCTCGGACGTCCGCTGCGCCCGCCCAGCCGGCGCTCTCTTCGTAAACAACGGTGCGATCATCCGCCCGGCGCAGGACTGCGCCGAGCGCTACGGACGAGCCGTGCATTTCATGCGGATCGATCGTCTGGATGAGACAGATTACACAGAGACGGCCATCGGCGAGCTCCGCCCGGGGGCGGCCGACAAATACCTGGGGGTCCATACGTTCAGCCGAGGAGGGGCGCTCTCGATCATCGACGCCATCCGTAGGCGTCCACCCTTTGTGAAATAAAGGAACATGACCTTTTCCGCCAACCTCTCCTGCCTTGAGGATTATCCAAAGGAGATTAGAATCTGGAGATCAGATCACACCAACGGAGTCAGGCAGCGTCGATGAGGGGTGTTCATGTCTGCATTATTGATCGTCGGCGCTGGTGGTCACGGAAAGATCGTCGCAGACCTCGCCAGAAATCTGAGGAGATGGGACAGGATCGCGTTTCTTGACGACAGGTTCCCAGGCTCCACTACCGTGAGCGAATGGGAAATCATCGGAAAAATATCTGATGCCAACAAGCACATGGCCGAGTTTTATGAGGCTGTCGTCGCCATCGGTGTCAATTCAGTTCGGCTTGAATTGCTGAAAAAATTGCTGAGCGAAGGATTTCGCTTCCCGGTGCTGATCCATCCGGATGCAACCGTGAGCCGGTCTGCCAGCCTGGGCGCCGGAACGGTCGTTTGTGTGCAATCAGCGGTCGATATCGATACGCACCTCGGCATGGGAACCATCATCAACGCCGGGGCCACGATAGCGCACGATTGCACGCTGGGAGACGGGGTTCATGTATCCCCAGGTGGAAGGGTTTCCGGTGGTGTGACCGTGGGCGGATGCACCTGGCTTGGGAGTGGTGCCGTGGTCAAAGAGAGGGTTTCGATTGGCAAGGGCGTCATTGTCGGCGCAGGTTCAGTCGTCATCAGGGATGTCCCGGACCATGTCACCGTCGTGGGTGTTCCAGGCCGAATCATCAAGAGAACCGAGAGAGAATTACAAGCCTTCAGGGAATACCAATAGAGGGTCATTTATGAGTGGATTATTGATTGTCGGCGCTGGTGGCCATGGAAAGGTCGTAGCAGACATCGCCTATGAATTGAGACGATGGGGAGACATCGCCTTCCTGGACGACAATTATCCAGAATCCACAGGGGTCGGCGAATGGAAGGTCCTAGAAATTCCCAGCAGGGCGAATCGATTTCTTGAGGATTACCCCGAAGCCATCGTCGCAATTGGTGCCAACTTCCTCAGGCTCGAGATGCAGAAGAGAATGACTGAAATCGGGTTCCAATTCCCAGTTCTGATCCACCCGGATGCTTCCGTTAGCCGGTTCGCTTCCATCGGAGCCGGGACCATCATTTGCACTCAGGCGGCGGTCATCATTGGCGCACGGATTGGCCTCGGGGGCATCATCAACACGGGGGCATCGGTCGGCCATGACTGTTCCCTGGAGGACGGCGTCCATGTGGCACCTGGCGTCAGGTTGGCCGGTGGCGTATCGGTCGGGGAGTGCAGCTGGATTGGGATCGGCGCGGCAGTAAAAGAGTATGTGTCCATCGGGCGCGGGGTCATGGTAGGCGCAGGTACCACAGTGATTAGAGATATCAGTGATGGAGTCACTGTGATTGGATCGCCTGGAAAAACCATCCGTGGGCACGGGAAGCAAGCCTCCCATGGCATGACAAGTGACCGTTCGAGGATGCCAGGTCCAGAGAAGATCTGAAACGGCCGATGAGCCGCTTTGACCCCATCCAGAGTTCCTGGGGGCGGATGGCGGGAGTCCTGGGTCACCCTTACTCAGGATCTATCTTCGCTGTCAGCACGGACCTTTCTTGGCCCGATCTGTCCCATGGCCTTCCCCTGAAACAGATCCACCCACTTATCCACCACACGCTCGATGTCGAATTGGGTGACCATTCGGTCTCTTCCGGCCGCCCCCATCCTTCTCCGCGCCTCTGTGCTCATGGTCATCACGGAACCCATCTGCGCGGCGAGGTCAGCCGGGCTGCGGGGCGGGACGATGAATCCCGAGACCCCATC
>JANXYT010000121.1 GCA_025355915.1 Holophagaceae bacterium | reverse complement strand
ATTTCAGCTCGGGGAACTGCTCCTCTCGGAACTCCAAGGGGGATTGGGTTTGTTCCGCTGCCCGTTTCCGGAGTTCCACCCGCCGGATCTTGCCCGAGATGGTTTTCGGGAGATCACCGAATTCGAGGATCCGAATGCGCTTGTAGGGCGAGAGCCGCTCCCGGATGAATTGGAAGAGGGCCAAGGCCGTGGCCCGATCCGGCTCATAGCCTGCCCGCAGGATGATATAGGCCTTGGGCACCGCCAGTTTCAGGGGATCCGGGCTGGGTACCACCGCGGCCTCGGCCACGCACGCATGCTCGATCAGGAATGACTCCAGTTCGAAGGGACTGATTCGGTAGTCGGAGCTCTTGAAGACATCATCTGCGCGGCCCACGAAAAACAAATAGCCATCCTGGTCCCGGCTGGCCACGTCCCCCGTCCGATAGAACCCTTCGGCCAGGGCCTTCTGCATTTTCCCCGGATCATCCTGGTAGCCCGCCATGAGGCCCAGTGGCCGGGGACTGAGCTTCAGCGCAATCTCACCCTCCTCGGTTTCGTTCCCCTCCAGATCCAGCAGCATCACCTCGTAGCCCGGCAGCGGACGACCCATCGATCCGGCCTTCACCATCTGGCCGGGCGAATTGCCCACCATGGCGGTGGTTTCGGTCTGGCCGTACCCGTCACGGATGGTGAGTCCCCAAGCCTTTTCGACCTGGCTGATGACCTCGGGATTCAGGGGTTCGCCGGCGCCGACCACGGCCCGGAGCTTCACCTTGAAGGCAGCAAGGTCTTCCTGGATGAAGAGGCGCCACACGGTGGGAGGGGCGCAGAGCGTGGTGACCCCCTTGTCGGCGATGACCTGAAGGGTGGCGGAGGCGCTGAACCGGGCGGTCCGGTAGATGAAGATGCAGGCCCCGGCGTTCCAGGGCGCGAAAAAGCTGCTCCAGGCGTGCTTTGCCCAACCCGGAGAACTGATGTTGTAGTGGATGTCGCCCTCTTGCAGGCCCACCCAGTACATGGTGGTGAGGTGACCCACGGGATAGGACTGATGGGTGTGGAGGACCAGCTTGGGTTTGGCTGTGGTCCCGGACGTGAAGTAGAGCAGCATGGGGTCCGTGGCGCGGGTGATCGCGTCGGGCTCGTAGGTGGCGCTCCCCCGGTAAAGCTCCGTCACCTCATGCCAACCAGCCACCTTCGCGCCGACGCTGATGCGCGTGAGGCTGGCCTCCAGGCCCTCAAACTTGGCTGTTTGCGCCGCATCCACCACCAGGTGCTTGATGCCGCCGCGTTCGATGCGGTCCTGCAGATCCGCCTGGGAGAGCAGCAGGGTGGAAGGGACGAGGACCGCTCCCAGCTTGATGCAGGCCAGCATCACTTCCCACAGCGGTGCCACGTTGTCGAGCATGATGAGCACACCGTCGCCCCGCCGGACGCCCATGGCCCGCAGCGAATTGGCCACCTGGTTGCTACGGAGGGAGAGTTCCTTGAAGCTGACCTTCGTTTCGGTCCCATTCTCCTCGACGATCCACAGTGCGGGGCTGTCGTTGGCTACGGCGTACTGATCGAAGTAGTCGAGCGCCCAATTGAAGGTCTCCAGTGTGGGCCACCGAAAGTCCCGGCAGGCAACAGCTCGGTCCTCCCGATGCTCGACGAGAAAATTCCGGGCATGAAGGAAAGTCTCTCTGGCATTCATGCTGCCCTCCTGGACGATTGAGCTATAGCGCCAATCTATAACGGCACAAGCTGACCGTCCAGGCTGAAAAACGACATATAGGGAGAATAATGTAGGCTCCCCGGAACCAGCACACTGCGATGGTCATGGTAGGGTGGTCGCGTCGTACCAAACTCGCGAGGCCCAGGGTGTTCAGCATCATCGCAGAGGGGGTAGCCTACCGGGAATTCGTCCTGCTGAAGGACGGAAAGGGTGTGCTGCTCCGGATCGCCTTCCACGAGGACATCGATCTCGTGGAAGGCTTCATCCGCGGCTTGTCCCGGGAAAGTCTGGCCATGCGGTTCATGGGCGGCGTAGCCAGCGTCCCCCGCAAGTTCGTGGAAGAACTCTGCGATCCCCAGCTTCGCCTGCGGGCCTGTTTGCTCGCCGTGGAGGGGGAAGGAGAGGAACAGCAGGTGCTCGGTCTGGGGAACTACGTGGGCGGAGGGGGAGCCGTGGCCGAGGTGGCGTTCATGATTGGTGATGCCCACCAGGGGCGGGGCATCGGCACCCTGATCCTCGAGCGTCTGGCGGGTCTGGCCGCTGGCGCTGGTTACCTGGGTTTCGAAGCGGAGCACTTGTCCGGGAACAAGAAGATGGGCAACGTCTTCATGGATACGGGATTTGAGACTCGCCGGGCCATGGAGGACGGCGTCGTCCACGTGCAATTCCCCCTAAGTGCCCCCGAGGCACTGAGAGAGCGCACCGACCTCCGCGAACGCGTGGCCACAGCCAACTCCCTGGTCCCGCTCCTCAGGCCGAGGGTCGTGGCCGTGGCAGGTGCCTCCAGGGACCCCAGTTCCATCGGCAACATCATCTTCCGCAACATCCTCCAAAGCCACTTCCAGGGCTCGGTGTATCCGGTCAATCCCAAGGCCAGTTCCATCGAAGGGGTGCAGGCCTTCCCCTCCCTGGCGGCCCTCCCGGAGACACCGGACCTGGTCATCCTTGCGGTGCCAGCCACCAAGGTGTCCGCGCTCGCGAAGCGGGCCCTGGAGCGGGGCGCCAGGGGGCTCCTGGTCCTGGCCGCCGGCTTCGCGGAAACGGGACCGGAGGGGGCCCGGCGGCAGGAACGGCTGCTGCGCTTGGCCCGCAGTCATGGGGCGCGCCTGGTGGGCCCCAACTGCCTGGGGCTGCTGAATACCCACGCGGCGGTCCAGTTGAACGCCAGCCTGGCTGCGACCATGCCCCCCCGCGGCCGGGTGGGGTTCTTCAGCCATTCGGCGGCCCTGGGCGTGGTCATCTTGCAGTACGCGGCCGAGCGCGGGCTGGGGTTTTCCACATTCGTCTCTGCGGGGAACCGGGCGGACGTCTCCGGCAACGATCTGCTGCAGTACTGGGACGAGGACCCGGACACGGATGTGGCCCTGCTCTACCTGGAGACCTTCGGGAACCCCCGGCGCTTCGCCCGGCTGGCCCGGCGGATCTCTCGGCGCAAGCCGATCCTGTGTGTCAAGAGCGCGCGGAGTCATGCGGGACGGCGGGTGGCCATGGCACACATCGCAGCGAGCCCCCAGAACGACGCGGAAGTGGAGGCACTCTTCCACCAGGCAGGCGTGATTCGCGCAGACACCCTGGAGGATCTGTTTGACATCGCGCTGCTCCTGTCCCACCAGCCCCTGCCCCGGGGCAACCGGGTGGCCCTCGTCAGCAACTCCGGCGGGGTCGCGACGATCTGCGCGGACGCTTGCGAAACCCACGGCATGGAGATCTCCGGTACCGGTGTGGTGAACCTGCACGCCATGGCCATGCCGGAGCACTACGAACAGGCCTGCCGGGAGGCGCTCGAACATCCCCAGGTGGACGCCCTCATCGCCTCTTTCGCCTGCCTGGGCACCTGCGATCCCTCCGTGGTGGCCCGGGCCATCCGCCGGGCCGCGGTGCGGGCCGAGCAGACCACCGGCATCGCCAAGCCGACCCTGCTCTCCCTCATGGGCATGAGCGGAGCCATACCCGTGGGCTCGCTCGCGCTGGGCGAGAGCGGAGGCAAGCACCGCACCTTCCCCTCCTACCGTTTCCCGGAGTCCGCAGCCCTGGCCCTCTCCAAAGTGGTGGAGTACGCACGGTTCCGCATGCAGCCGCCGGGCCGGATCCTGGGCTATGCGGACCTGAGTGCCGGTGAGGCCCGACGGCGCGTGGAGCAGCTCGTCGAGGGACTTCCCGGCCCCGCGCCCGCGGCCTTCTCGGAGGCAGAGACCCGGGGCCTCCTGGCGGCCTTCGGCATTCCCATCGCGGCACCGGAAACCCAGAACCGGAAGGGTCCGCACGTGTCGCTCCACCTGTCCTCGGACCCAGATTTCGGACCCATCTGGCGGTTCCGTCGCCAGGGAGGGAACTCCATCCTCCGCATCACCCCCCTGACGGATCTGGACATCGCCGAGGTGCTCGAGAAGATGCACCTGCGTCCTTCCAGCGGACTGGGTGAAACCCTGGGCCGCCTGACCCAGCTCGTGGAGGAGCTGCCCTGGCTCTGCTCCCTGGAGGCCCAGGTGAACATCCGAGGGGATGCCGACGCCCTCCGCCCGTTGCCCCTGCAGCCCGACCCGCGCCTGACCTTCTGCCAAGCCAGCTTCCGAAAGCCCTGAACCCCAGTCCTGGATATGAGTGGGAGCCGCCATGCTCGTGAAAGAAATCATGCGGAAGCCGGTAACCGTCATTCCGGTCGGGACCACCATCGGCGAGGCCGACCAGATCCTCCTGTCCCGCGGCTTCCGCCACCTGCCCGTGGTGGACCAGGGTCGCCTGGTGGGGGTGTTGACCGATCGGGACATCCGGTTCGCCACCAGCAGTCTCTGCCAGACACCCCGCAGCGCAGGAGACCCCGTCTCCCTCGCCATGAGCAGCCCTCCCTTGACGGCGGACCCCCTGGACCCCGTGGAGGATGCCGCGCGGATCATGCGGGAGCACAAGATCGGGTGCCTGCCCATCCTGGAGGGTGCTGTTCTGGTGGGCATCCTCACCGGCATGGACCTGCTCGATGCCCTGATGATTCTCACCGGCGTAACCAAGCCTTCGTCCCGACTCGAGGTGGCCCTCCCGGACCGGCCGGGCGAACTGGCCCGCCTCACGGCCTTCCTCGCCACCCGCCACGTCAACATCCATTCCATCCTCACCTACCCCACCCCCGACGCCACCGTGCGCACCGTGCTGCGGGTGGATTCGACCCAGATCCGGCCCCTGGCCGAGGAACTCCGGGTCGCCGAGTTCACGGTCCTCTGGCCCCTGCCGAAGCCCCAACCGATCCCATGACAACCCTGATCCACCGCCCGGAGTACGCCAGTTACGACTTCGGTCCGGAGCATCCCTTCACACCCAGCCGGCTTGCGGTGCTCCTGGATCTGCTCCGGTGCCTGGGGCACCCGGCCGCTCCTGTGGCTGCGCCAGCCGCGACCCGAGAGGACATCCTCTCCGTCCACGACGAAGCCTTCGTGGCGATGGTCGAAGCCCTGGATCGCGGTGAGACCCGGCCGGAGGCGGAACGGTTCGGCCTGGGCACGCCCGACAACCCCATATTTCCCGACATGGACCTCGCCGCCCGGTGGCTGGTGGGCGGGGCCCTCCACGGGGCGCGGATGCTGATGGAAGGCGCGGAAACGCGGGTGCTCCAATTGGGCGGAGGGCTGCACCACGCCCAGCGGGACCGGGCCGCGGGGTTCTGCCTGTACAACGATCTGGCCGTGGCCATCCGGGCCTTCGTGGACCACGGCTGGCGGGTGGCCTACCTCGACATCGACCTCCACCACGGGGACGGAGTCCAGAACCTGTTCTACGACAATGACCAGGTGCTGACCATCAGCCTCCACGAGACCGGGCATTACCTCTACCCGGGCACCGGCCACATCCATGAACTGGGATCCGGCTCGGCGCGGGGCCTCAGCGTGAACATACCCTTGGAGCCCTTCACGGAGTCCGAGAGCTACCTGGAAGCCTTCGAGGCCGTGGTGCCTCAGACACTGGAACAGTTCTCGCCCCACGTCCTGGTGGTCCAGGCCGGTGCGGATGCGCACTTCGCCGATCCCCTGGGGGACCTCGCCCTGACGACCCAGGCCTTCCAGACCCTCTACCGCAGGATCCTCGAGCTAACCGATGCGCACACCAAGGGGCGGGTGCTCATGACGTTGGGTGGTGGCTATGAAGCCCAGGTGGTGGCCCGGGTCTGGACCATCCTTTACCTCACCTTGATGGATCTCCCCATCCCCGAAGACCTCCCAAGGGAGTGGCTGGAACGCTGGAAGCACCTCCTGGGACCTGAGGTTGGCCGGACCCTCCAGGATCCGAAGCCGGCCTTCCCCGAGCTTCCGGGCCGGGAGGAGCGTGCCCGCCGCAACCAGGACGTGGTTGGCCGCCTGCGGGATTCCCTGCTCCGCTACTGGCTCTGAGCCCTGAGCTCTGGGCTCGTCCCGAGGTTGCCTTCCGCTATCCTCAAAGCATGATCGGACGATTGCGCGGCGAACTCATTCAGAAACTGCCCAACCTGGCGGTCATCGAGTGTGCGGGGGTGGGCTACTGGGCGGCCATCAGCCTCTCCACCTACGGGCTGCTGCCGGAGGCAGGGTCACAGGTGGTGCTGTACACGGAACTGCTGGTGCGGGAGAACGAGATCTCGCTGCTCGGGTTCTCGGCCACTCAGGAGCGCGAACTGTACCGAATGTTAGTGAAGGTGGACGGCGTGGGGCCAAAACTAGCCCTGGCAGCCCTGGGGGCGCTATCCCTCGAGGATCTGGTACGAGCCATCCGCGGCCGGGATGTCAAGGTGCTCACCCGCATCCCTGGCGTGGGCAAGAAGACCGCCGAGAAGATGTGCTTCGAACTGTCAGAGAAGATGGGCGGCCTGTCGGGCCTGGATGGCCTCTCGGGCATGCCTTCCGGCGATCCCTGGGAGGAGAGCCTGCGCTCGGCCCTGACGAATCTTGGCTTCAAGGAGGATGCGGTGCTGCCGGTGGTGGTGGAACTCCGCGACTCGAAGCCGCCCCTGGTGGAGGCCATCCGCCAAGCCCTGAAAGCGCTCCAGCGATGACGACCCGCATCCTTTCCACCTCTCCCCTCGTCGGCCCTGCTCTGGCCGAGCTCGGTGCACGATTCAAAGATCTGCGCCTCGCGGCCTTCAGATCCCCTGAATGGAATGCGGCCCTGCGGTCGGCGGAAGCTTTGGTGGTCATGCTTTCCGAACCGGTGACCGAAGCCGATCTGGATGCGGCGCCAAAGCTGAAGGCCATTGGCACCTACTCCGTGGGGGTGAACCACCTGCCCGTGAAGGCCTGCCAGGCCAGGGGCATCGCCGTGGTGAACACGCCGGGCGTGCTGACGAACGCCACGGCCGACATCGCCCTGGCCCTGTTGCTCGCGCTCACGCGCCGCGTGGCGGAAGGCGAGGCTTTGGTCCGTTCCGGCGCGTGGAAAGGCTGGGCACCGGATCAGCTGCTGGGCCCCGGCCTTGCGAGCAAGGCCTGCGGCATCCTGGGCAGCGGCCCCATCGGCCAGGCCTTCGCTCGGCGAGCCTCGGCGCTGGGCATGACGCCGCTCTTCTGGGATCGCGAAGGCCGCGGCGGTGAGGTGGACTTCGGTGCTGGCCGCGCGGCCCGGCTGCCTTTGGCGGACCTGCTTTCCCGCAGCGCCGCACTATCCCTCCACTGCCCCTTGACGGACCAAACCCGCGGCCTCCTTGACCGCGCCGCGCTCCAGAGCCTTCCCGCCGGCGCCGTGATCATCAACACAGCCCGAGGCGGACTCATGGATGAAGACGCCGCCATCGACCTGCTCGAAACCGGCCACCTCGGCGGTGTGGGCCTGGACGTCTACGACGGCGAGCCGCGCGTGAACCCACGCTGGCTGAAGGCACCCCGTACCGTGCTGCTGCCCCACCTCGGCTCGGCCACGGTGGAAACGCGCGAGGCGATGGCGCGTCTGCTTTGCGAGGGACTCGCCACGGCGATGTCCCCAACCAGGTGATACCCTGAACTCCCCTACGAGGCATCCCATGGCACGCCCCTGGCTTAAGCTGCTCGATCCCGGCCTGACGGCGCTCAAGACTGCCGCCGGAACGTCCTTTGAAGACCGTCTGGCCCTGGCCCGCGCCCTCAATGGGCGGGCCCGCCACGAGGAGGCCCAGGAGATCCTGGACCAATTGTTGGCCGAGGATCGCTCCCACGCGGAAGCCTGGTTCGAGCGTCTGCTCTGCTTCAACGACCACTCGGGCGAGGACGAAGGGCTTGAGTTGCTGGGCCAGCTGGAATCCCTCCGGGATGAGCATCCGTCCGAAGGGGGTCATCACCGCAACATTGGCTACCTGCGTCTGCTGATGCAGGATATTGACGGCGCGGAGCACGCCTTCCACCAGGCGCTTGCCCTCAACGGGCAAGACCCGAAGGCCCTCGAGCTGGCCGGTCTTGTGCAGCTTCACTTGAACCGAGCCTCCGACGCCAAAGCCTGGCTGCTGAAGGCCCTCAGCCTCAATCCGAAGGATCCGCGCACCCTGCGGCTCTTGGCCATCGCCATGGAGCAGCTGGGCGACGTCAGTGGCGCTGAGGCCCAGCTCGTGGCA
>JANXYT010000075.1 GCA_025355915.1 Holophagaceae bacterium | reverse complement strand
CATAGCCAGCTGCACCTTCCTGGGCGACCCCCGGATCCGGATGGCCGAGCTGGCCCGCCGGCTGCATGGCACACCCGATGAGCGCCTGGCGCTCATCGGTGTCACGGGGACCAACGGCAAGACCACCACGACCACGCTCATCCGCCAGCTTCTGCGCGGCGCGGGAATCGGTTGCGGGCTGGTGGGCACGGTAGTGAACGCAGCGGGAAACGTCGAGGAAGAAGCGGTTCGCACCACGCCGGAAAGCCCCGCCTTCTACCGTTGGTTGGGGCGCAGCGTGGAGGCTGGCGATGCCGCCTCGGCTGTGGAGGTGAGCAGCCATGGCCTCTGCCTGGGGCGGGTCCACGGGGCTCTGTTCAAGGTAGGCGTCTTCACGAACCTCACCCAGGACCACCTCGACTACCACGGCACCCTGGAGGCCTACTTCGAGGCCAAGGCCCGCCTGCGAAGCCAGAGCGCCCGGTTCCTGGTGAATGTGGACGATCCCTATGGTGGCCGCCTGCTGGAAGGGGGCCGGTGCTGGAGCTACGCCATCGACCGAGAGGCGGACTACCGGGTGACGGAGCTGGTGCTGGGTCCCACGGGTACCCGGTTCCGCCTGGATGCTCTTCAGGGCTCCTTCGCCGTGGACAGCCCGCTCCTGGGACGCTTCAACGTCTACAACCTGCTGGCCGCCCTGGCTGCCTGCGCCGAGGCCGGTTTCGACCTCAACCGCCTGGGGCCGGCGGTGCCGAAGGTGACGGGCGCTCCGGGTCGCCTGGAGCGCGTGGACTGCGGCCAGCCCTTCGGTGTCATGGTCGACTACGCCCACACGCCGGACGCCCTGGAGAAGCTGCTGACCGAGGGACGGCGCCTGCTGCCAACCGGTGGCCGTCTGCACGTGCTCTTCGGCTGCGGGGGCGACCGCGATCGCGCCAAACGTCCCCTCATGGCCGCAGCGGTGGCAGCGGGGGCGGACGTGCTCTGGCACACCAGCGACAACCCCCGCACCGAGGATCCCGAACATATCCTCGACGACGCCGCGCCGGGCATTCCCGAAGGGCTCCGCGCCGACCGCGGCCGCTACCACCGGAACGCCGACCGCCGTGAATCCGTGCGGCAGGCCCTGGCAGACTGCCGCCCCGGCGACCTCCTGCTGTTGGCGGGGAAGGGCCACGAGCCCTACCAGGAGATCCACGGCGTGAAGCACCCCTACAGTGATCGCAGCGCCGTGGAAGCGGTGTTGGGAGGCTCCCGGTGACACGTCTGCTCCAGGTCACAGGACCGGAGGATCCGGCCATTCGCGAGGCGGCGGCGATCCTTGTCGCGGGCGGCCTGGTAGCCTTTCCCACGGAAACGGTCTACGGCCTGGGAGCAGATGGGCTGAATCCCGAGGCCGTGGCTCGCATCTACGCCGCGAAGGGCCGGCCCGCCACCAACCCGGTGATCCTGCATGTGGCGGACGTGGCCTCGGGGCGACAGATGGTCTCCCGCTGGCCAGAGACCGCCCGGCTCCTGGCGGAACGCTTCTGGCCGGGACCGCTGACCCTGGTGCTGTCCGCTTCGGAAGCGGTGCCCGCCATCGTCAGGGCCGGCGGGCCCACCGTGGCCCTGCGCTGCCCGGCTCATCCCGTGGCCCTGGCCCTGATTCGCGCGGTGGGGCGACCTTTGGCGGCGCCCAGCGCCAACCGCAGCCAGCACCTGTCCCCCACCCTCGCGGAGCACGTGGCTTCCAGCCTGGGTGAGGCCGTGGATCTGATCCTCGACGGCGGGCCCACGGAAGCAGGGCTGGAGTCCACGATCCTGGATCTGAGCGGCGAACGTCCCCGCATCCTGCGCCCTGGCCCCATTTCCCCCGCAGACCTCGCCGGGTTCATCGGTCCTGTGGACCTGTGGGAAGGCGTCGTGCAGGCGGGCGACGTGCAGCCGGCTCCCGGCATGGCGGAGCGGCACTACGCGCCCCGGGCCCGACTGGAATTGGTCGCCCCCGGGACGGGTTTGTTCGCAGCGGCTGGTCAGGTGGCCTACGTGGGCCTCGGCGCCCTTCCGCCCCTGCCGGATGGCGTCCGCGGCGTCCTGCTGCCCCTGGATGCGGAAGCAGTAGGCGCGCGGCTCTACGCCCTCCTCCACGAGCTGGATAATGCTGGATTTGAGCGGATCCTCATGGAACGGCCGCCGGCTGGCGAGGCCTGGCTGGCCGTCAGGGACCGCCTGCGGCGGGCGTCCGCGAAGGAGACGGCATGAGCACGAAGCCGGAGCGAAGCGCCACTTTGGCGCGGCCGAAGCCCGAGCGCGAGGCAGGAGCCGAGCGCCACCGGACATTTGCCCGGCCGCGAAGGGGTGAGGCCCAGGATGGGCCGAATGAAGGGTGCGGCGCCGGAGGTGCCGCATGAGCCTTTGGTCCCTTTTCCAGGCCGCCTCCGAGGTGGGCGGGGAGATCCTGGGGAATGGCGCCGTGCTGCCGTCCTCGCTGTCGATGGATACCCGGACCCTCCAGCCCGGCGCCTGCTTCGTGGCCATCCGCGCCGAGCGGGATGGCCATGATTTCGCCGGCCAGGCCCTGGAGAAAGGCGCTTCCGCTCTGCTGGTGGATCATCCCTTGGACAGTGATTGTCCACAGCTCATCGTCCCTGATACCCTGGCCGCCCTCCAGCGCTGGGGTCAGGCCCGCTTGGCGGCCGTGCGGCCGGATACGGTCTTCGGCATCACCGGCAGCGTGGGAAAGACCAGCACCAAGGAGCTTCTCGCCGCCGCGGTGAGCGGATGGAAGACGCCCGGAAACCGCAATAACACCCTGGGCCTGCCTGAGGCCCTGGCGACCCTGCCCGAAGGCCTTCAAGCGGCGGTGCTGGAGATGGGCATGAGCACGCCCGGAGAAATCCGGAGGCTTACGGAAATTGCCCCGCTGGACGCGGGCATCCTCACCCTGGTGGGCACGGCCCACATCGAGAACTTTCCCCTCGGCCAGCAGGGCGTGGCGGAGGCCAAGGGCGAGCTGGTGGTGGGCCTGAATCGTGGCGGGGTATGGGCGCATCTGGCCTCGGATCCCTGGTGTCGCTGGATCGCCGGGCAACCTTGGGCGAGTCATGCAGACGCGCTGCCGGTGGGCGAGGGGGAGGCCTACGGTTGGGAGCAGGTCGAGTCCCTCGGCGCGGCCGGCGAACGTTTCCATCTGAGGTCTCCGGCGGGCCCGGTGCCCATCCACCTCCAACTCCCCGGTGTGCACCAGGTCCGGAATGCCGCCCTGGCCGCCGCCCTCGCCATCCGGCTGGGGTACGATCCAGAGCGGGTGGCCCAGGGGCTGGGAACCGTGAAGCCCGAGCCCGGACGCGGGCGGCTTCACGTTCTGCGCGGTGAGGGCTGCCTGGTGGATGAAACCTACAACGCCAGCTTTGATTCCATTCTGGCCTGTGCCCAGGCCCTGTTGCAGCTGCCGGGTGGTGAAGCCGTGGTCGTGCTGGGTTCCATGCGCGAGCTGGGAGCGGAGGCCCTGCGGATCCACCGGGAAACCGGGGCCGCTCTCAAGGCGCTCGGAATCTCCAGGCTTTGGGCCTATGGCGACTTTGCCTCGGAGTACGTCGAAGGATTTGGCCTCGGGGCCGTGGGCTTCCCGGATTTCGAGGCCGTACGCGACGATCTGGCGGGACTCTCCGCAATCCCGCCCGGAGCCCGTATCCTGGTGAAGGGAAGCCGGTTCTGGCGCGCCGAGCGCGCCGTGGCATGGCTTCTCCAGTCTTCAATCTTCAGTCCTCAGACTTCAGTCTCCGGATCTCAGTCCTCAGGTTCTTGAACGGATCCTCATGCTTCCCTGGCTTCTCTATCCTTTCCGCGATGTGGTTCCGGGCTTCTCGGTCTTCCGCTACGTCACCTTCCGCACGGCCCTGGCGGCGGCCACTGCCTTTGTGCTGAGTCTGGTATTGGGACCCTGGGTGATCCGCACGCTGACTGCCCTCAAGGTGGGCCAGCACATCCGGGACGTGGGCCCCGAGAACCACCAGAAGAAGGCGGGCACGCCCACCATGGGGGGCATCCTCATCCTGCTGGTCATCACCGTGTCCACGCTGCTCTGGTGCGACCTGAAGAGCGGCGCCATCTGGGTGGCCCTGATGGCCCTCCTGGGCTTCGGCACGGTGGGGGCCTTTGATGACGCGCAGAAGCTGCTCA
>JANXYT010000052.1 GCA_025355915.1 Holophagaceae bacterium | reverse complement strand
CGGCCTTGGCGGGATCGGCCGCGAGGATGCCCCGGGCCAGCATCTGCAGGTAGGCCATGTCCCGGCCTTCGAGGTGGGCTTCCACCAGACTGCCGGGCCTCGCCGCCAGAGCCGTGGCCTGAAATTCGGCCAGCTCCTCTTCCAGCTTCCGGCTACGCCGCTCCCGTACCAGCAGCTGATCCAGCTTGATCTGCAGCGCGGCCACCAGTTCCTCGTCCGGCGCACCCAACAGCGCACGGAGCGCCGCATTGCGCTTTTCATGTGCGCCCAGGCGCAGCCTGGCGCGCCCTCCTGCAACATAAAAGAGCCGCGTACCGCCCCGGATGCTTTCGGTACCGAGCAGCTTCAGGGTCTCGATCTCGCCCGTGTGGTGCAGGTGCGTGCCGCCGCAGGTATTCAGGTCCACACCGGAGATCTGCACCAAGCGGATGGCGCCGGTGTGCCCGTCGGGCAGGCCGCGGGACCGCACCGCTTCCTGCCCATAGGCCTCCGGGCTCACCCAGCGGGCGATGACCTCGTGCCGGGCGCGGACCTCCTCGGCCACGGCCGCTTCAAGCCGATCCAACTCCCCGGGCGAGATCGACGGTGCGCTCAGTTCGATGTCGCAGACCGTGGCGCCCAGGTGGAAGGCCGTGGTTTCCCACTGGAAGCGGTCCTGCGCCACGGCGGTCAGCAGGTGCTGGCCCGTGTGCTGCTGCATGTGATCGAAGCGGCGGATCCAATCCAGTTCGAGCGAGGCCGGGCCCTCTGGAAGGGCGGCCTCCAGGTAATGCCGGATCTCGCCTTCCCGCTTCTGGACGTCCAGCGCGGCGACGCCGTTCACGGTGCCCAGGTCGCACGGCTGGCCACCGCCTTCGGGGTAGAAAACCGTGTCCTCCAGAGTCACGAAGGGGCGGCCATTCTCCTCACCGCAGCGCAGGATGCGGGACTCCAACGAAGTGGCAAAGGAATCGCGTTCGTAGGCAGGGAACGAAGTCATGGGGCGAGCCTAGCACAGCGCGCTGATAGGCTGGAGCGATCGCCATGTCCCACATCCCCCTCCCCGAACGTCTCCGCCCGACCACCCTCGACGATGTGGTGGGCCAGGGCCACCTGCTGGGCCCCAAGGGTGCGCTCACGCGACTCACGGCGGGCGGGCGACTGCCCTCGATGGTGATGTGGGGGCCACCGGGCACGGGCAAAACGACCTTGGCCCGCATCCTGGCGGAGGCCACGGGCCACGGCTTCATGGAATTCTCCGGGGCCAGCGGCAGTGCGGCGGAGCTGAAGAAATTCCTGGCGGACAGCCGCCAGATGCCCCTGTTCCGCACGGTGCCGCCGGTGGTGTTCCTGGATGAGATCCACCGCTTCAACCGGGCCCAGCAGGACATCCTGCTGCCCTTCCTGGAGCGCGGGGAGGCCATCCTCATCGGCGCCACCACGGAAAATCCTGCCTTCTACTTGAATCCGGCGCTGCGCAGCCGCTGCCAGCTCATCGCCCTCAAGGCCCTGGAACCGGTCCACATCCTGAAGGTGCTGAAGCGGGCCTGGGGCAAGGAGCGCGGCGCCGAATCCGAACCAGCAGACGTCTTCGAGTGGCTGTCCCACTGGGCTGGCGGCGATCTGCGCTCGGCGCTCTCCGGGCTGGAAACCTGGATGGAAATGCCGGATCCGGATCTGGAATCCCTCGAGGGCGCCCTGGGCGGGCGCATGATGTTTGATCGCGCGGACGGCCACTACGACCTGGCCAGCGCCTTCCAGAAGAGTCTGCGCGGTTCCGACGCCGATGCGGCCCTCTACTACCTGAGCCGCATGATCCGCGGCGGGGAGGATCCGCGCTTCATCGCCCGGCGCCTCATGGTCTGCGCCGCCGAGGACGTGGGCAATGCCGATCTCCAGGCCTTCCTCCTCTGCGAGGCCGCCAGCCGCGCCGTGGAGCAGATCGGTTGGCCCGAGGCCCGCATCCCCCTGGCTCAGGCCGTGATCTATGTGGCCAACGCGCCCAAGAGCAATGCCACCATCCTGGCGGTGGACGCGGCCCTGGCCGCAGATGACGCGCCCATCCCCGAGGCCATCCGCGATGCCCACACGTCCACCGCCCGCCAGGCCGGGCGCGGTGCAGGCTATCACTACTCCCATGACGACTACGATCGCGAGCAGACGTTCCTGCCCGACAAGCTCCGTGGTACGGCCTTCTACGAACCGAAGCGCCCTCAGGAGCGCGGCTGGCGGGACCTTCAGGAACCTGACTCGGCGGCCCTTTCGGCTTTGTGGAAAACGTGGGTCGAGGCCCATCCCGAGGGCGGCGAACTCCCCCTGGAGGCATGGAGCGCGGAACTGGCCTGCAGCCGGGAGGCCTTGGCCCGGGCCCTGGGCAAGCTGGCCCAGGGGCGGTTCACCTTGGGCCGGAAGCTCGAAGCGAAACCGATTTGAGGTCGATCAGTCCTCGCTGGACCACCCCAGCAGACTCACCCCGTACCGCTGGCCGCAGACGTACAGCGGCACCGTGAGGACGGTGATGATGGCACCCGTATCCCGGGCGTAGGTCTGCACCAGGAACTCTTCGCGATCTGAGGCTTGCTCGCCCAGAGCTGCCACCCGCTGGAAGTCCCCTCGCGGGGCCCGCTCCGGAAGGGCTTCGGCGGCCTCGCCGAGGCCGTGGCGCGCGCCGCGCACCAACACCCGGTTGTCGGTGAAGAACCGCTTCACGCGGTTGCCTGCCAGATCCTTGTCCGGCTGGCCCGTCCAGTCCTGCGCGAAGCGCCGGTTGTGGGAGGGTGCGTAGCTGTTGAGGTCGATGATCAGGGCGAAGGTGAGCCGGGGCTCCAGCTCCAGAACCCGGTCGAAGGCCTCTTGCAGAGGACGCTCCACCAGGGCGTCGTAGGCCGTGCGGTACTTGGGCGGGGTGAATCCTGCCGCCGGCACGCGCAGGACATTGAAGAAACGGGCTAGGCCCTGGATCTCCGGACCCCGGATCTCCTTGTAGGCCAGGGCCAGCAGTTCGGCTTCGCGGATACGCCCTTCGGAAACAGGCGCCTGGAGAATCTCCGCGCTGGTGGTGGCCAGGTCCCGGGCCAAGCCCAGGGCCCGGTGGAAGAGGGAGCCAGTGTCGTAGGCCGCCAGGTGGCGATGGCCCACTTCCGTGAGCGACGACAGGCTGAAGGCATCCTGGGCCACCGCCTCTGCTTCGGATTTCAGGGTGCCGGTGGAATCGAGCAGCCGACCGGAAGCCTCCAGCAGCGTCTGGGCCGCCGCATGCTCCTCGGTGGCGGTCTGGGCGATGCTGGCCACATTCCCCGCCGCGGATTCCGCTAGGTTGGCGATACCTGCGAACCGCTGTTCCACCGCCTCGACCTGGTTACGGGTTTCCGAAGCCAGATTCAGGCTCAGGGCCATGGCCTCCCGCGCGGGATCGAGATCCTTTCGGATGGCCTCCAGCAGGTCGCCGATTTCCTGGGTCTGCCGCGAGGTCCGGTCCGCGAGCTTTCTCACTTCGTCAGCCACCACGGCAAACCCCCTGCCCGCGGCCCCGGCATGAGCCGCCTCGATGGCGGCGTTGAGGCTCAGCATGCCGGTGCGGTCAGCGATCTCTCCGATCACCTGAGAAACCTCGTTCACCTGGAGGATGTGGCCCATCAAGGATTCGAGCCGCTCGGCCGTGAGGCCCGTCTGCTGCTGGAGCTGACGGACCGTGGACACGGCCTGGTCACTCTCTTGAAGCCCCTGGCGGGTCAGATCGGCCATCAGCCGCGTGGATTCGGCGGCCTCCTCCGCGGCGGAAGCCGCTTGGGAGATGTTGCCGCCCAGCCCCTCCAGAGTTGCTTGGATGGCGCGGGTGCTGTCGAAGATCTGATCAACCTCCCGGGCCAGGGTCTGCACCCGGACCGAAGTCCTCGCCGCACCGGCGGCCGAGCGGTTGAGGACCTGCTCCAGGCCCGCGAGGTCCCGGGTGAGCTGGGTGGTCCCGCCGCCTTCGGGACCATCGGTGGGGGGCCTGACTGCGCGAGGGGACATTGGACCTTTCGAGGGGATGCATTTTATATCGGTCTTCTAGCCGATTCCTGAAGTTCATCCGTTCAATCCAGGTGCCCCATGCGTCCCTGCTGGTAGTCCTGGATGGCCTGCTCGATTTCCTCGCGGGTGTTCATCACGAAGGGGCCGTAGTGGGCGATGGGTTCGCGAAGGGGCTCGCCGGCAAGCAGCATAAGGCTGACGGGTTTGGCAGCCTCCAACGCCAGCGCGTCCCCCGCGCCCAGCAGGGCCACGGTGTCCGCTGCTACCTCCGTGCCCTGGATGCGAATCGAGCCGTGCAACGGCACCACGGCCGCGGTCCATCCGGCCGGAACGACGTGCTCAAATCGCGCGCCAGCCTCCAACTCCAGGTGGGCGTAGGCGATCTTCGCGGGGGTTCGCGCCGGGCTCGTCACACCGGCCCAGGTGCCCGCCAACACCCGGATTCGGCCCCCGGGAAGGGCCGTCCAAGGCATGCTTTCCGGCTGCAGGTCCGTATAGCCGGGTGGGGTCCGTTTGTCCGCTTTCGGCAGGTTGATCCAGAGCTGCACACCCTCGATGGGGCCGCCGGAGTGGAGTTGTTCGGGCACCGGCATCTCCTCGTGGACGATCCCCGCCCCTGCGTTCATCAACTGGGCGCCGCCGGGCCGCAGCAGACCGGAGCCACCCGTGCTATCCCGGTGCCGGAAGGCACCTTGAATCAAGTAAGTGAGGGTCTGAAACCCGCGGTGCGGATGGGGCGGGAAGCCCGCGTCCGTACCCGGTGCCAGCACCATGGGACCGAAGTGATCCATGAGCAGGAAGGGATCCATGGTCTGGAAAGCCTGGTCACCAGGCTGGCCCTGGCCCGGCACCAGCCGCGTCAGCGGCACGCGGTTGCCGTCCTGGGTCGGCTGTCCTGAGACGAGGGAAGACACGGGTTTGGTGAGCATGGCGACTCCTCAAGCAAGCTCGAAGAACAGGCATTCGGAGGGCGGGCCGGCCGCCACGGTGATGGAGGGCTCGCCTTCCATGCGGACGCCGTCCCCAGCTTGCAGGGATGTGCCGTTGAGCGATGCGGAGCCCGCGATCATCTGGAGGAAGCCCGCACGACCGGATGGGATCACGGCCTGGACCGCCTGTCCGGCGTCGAGACGCGCGGCAAAGACCTTCACATCCTGAAAGAGCTTCACGGAGCCCTCCGCCCCGTCGGGACTGGCGATGAGACGCAGCCGGTTCCGCAGATCCGCCTCGGCAAAGGTGACCTGATCGTAGCGGGGCGCCAGTCCCTGCTGTCCGGGCAGGATCCAGATCTGGAGAAAATGCACCGGCTCGGTGGCCGAGGCATTGAACTCGCTGTGCCGGATGCCCGTTCCGGCGCTCATGACCTGCGCTTCGAGCGGTCGAATGATCCCGTGGGTGCCCAGGCTATCGCGGTGTTCCAGCGCCCCCGACAAGACCCAGGTGAGGATCTCCATGTCGCGGTGGCCATGGGTGCCGAAGCCCTTGCCTGGCTGCACCCGGTCCTCGTTCAGCACGCGCAGGGCATGGAACTGTTCCTGGTCAGGGTCGAAGTACTCCCCGAACGAGAAGGTGTGGTGGGTGTCCAGCCATCCGAAATCGAAGTGGCCGCGGGATCCAGCGGGTCGAAGGGTGATCATGAAGCCTCCCGTGTTCATTTTAGGTGTTGCAACTTATATTTCAAGTCCCCCCATGAAAAATTCCGCACCGATTGAAGACCATGGGCTTATCTTTGGGGTGTCCAAGCGGAGGCCATGGTGATCACGCGGGTGCTGGTGGGTGTGGACTTCTCCGATGCCTCGAAGCAGGCCCTGGAACGGGCTGGCAGCTGGGCCGCGCAGTGTGGGGTGCCGCTGGTGGCCATGCATGTGCTGCAGCCCCCGGCGCCCATGCTTCCGGAAGCCCAGATCGCCCTACCCGACCCGGCCTGGCTCCATACGATGGAAGACCACGCCCGGGAGCAGCTGCAGGGCTGGATCAAGCCCTATGCCGGGGCCTCGGTGATCGTGAAGTGGGGCGGCCCGGCGGAGGAGCTGGTCTCTGAGGCGGACCCGCGGACCCTGCTGGTGGTGGCCCAGGTGGGACACTCCACCCTGGAGCGCCTGCTCTTCGGGAGCACCGCCGCGCGCGTGGTGCGACTGGCGCCCTGTGATGTGCTGGTGGTGCGGACGGAAAAGACGCATTAGATCTCAGCTCGCCGCGAGCCGCCTGGCGAGGGCTTCCATCTCCCCGGCTTGACGCTGGAGGATGCCTTCGGCGGCGCGGTGCAGACCCTCCAGATGCTGCGGGCTGGTGTCATCCAGCTCACTGAGGTCGGCGTCGAGTTCGGTCTGGAGGCGGAGGTAACGGGGTGTGCCATCTTCTGCCGCGGGGAGTATCTGGCGGAGTTGGTAGTCCACGGTGTCGGCCACACCGTCAAAGATCACGTCCAGCACGGGCTTGGCCCACCCGGCCACACCCCAACCCTTCGCGTCCTCGTAGCGGTAGGGCTTGGTGTAGAGGCCCGTGCCCAGGGAGACGAGAAGGATGTCGTCCGCAGTGCGCCCTTCTTTGGCCAAGGTGGGCCAGGCCTCGGCGTAGGCGCACATGGCGGGATTGTTGGCGAAGACGCCACCATCCACCAACACATCCCGGTCCTTCGGCCACTGCACCAGGGCCGGTTCGAAGAACGTGGGCGCCGCGCTGGTGGCCCGGGCCGCCACCCGCATGGGCACGTCGTAGCGGGCATCTTCGCGGGCCCGCCGGCGACGGTAGAAGAAGGCGTCCCGCTTCTCGAGGTCGTAGGCCGTCACCAGCACCTCGGTGAGCGCCTCCTTGAGCCACGTCTCACCGAAATACTGGGCCAGGACCCCTTCGATGCCCTCCGGCGGATACTTCGCGGCGCGGAGCCCCATGGGGTTGGTGATTTGGCGCCAAAGGCTTTCGTTGAAGATGCGTGCCCCTTCCTTCCGATAGAGATCGGCCAAGTCCTGCGCCGAGTAACGGGGCCGCCCGCCCTCGCCGGGCTTCGTCAGCCCCAGGGCCAGGATGCCGCCCGTGCTGGTGCCCGCGATGAGGTCGAAGCATTCCGCAATGGCCCGGCCAGTTTGGCGTTCCAATTCCGCCAGCACCAGGGCCGGAATAAGGCCGCGGATGCCACCACCGTCGATGGAAAGGATACGGAAGGTCTGGGTCATGAGGCATTCTAGGCGCAATAAAAACGGGCCAGAAGGCCTAATGCCGTTCAGTTAACGCTGAGCGGCATTTTTCTATGTACAAGACATGATTGGCAATGTACAAGCCTGAGATGGCTGATAACGCAATTCTATCCCTCGAAATGGCAGCGGCTGCCGAGGCTTTCCCGATGGAGGGGCT
>JANXYT010000042.1 GCA_025355915.1 Holophagaceae bacterium | reverse complement strand
GTGCAAGGCCCTGCGAGCCTACCCCGTGGTCAACACCTCCGTGGACGGCGACAACATCATCTACAAGCAGGACATCAACATCGGAATCGCGGTGAGCCTCGATTGGGGCCTCATCGTGCCCGTGGTGAAGAACGCCGACATGATGAACCTGGGCGGCTTGGCCCGCAGCCTCAACGATCTGGCGGGGCGGGCCCGCTCCAAACAACTCAAGCCCGACGAGATCAGCAGCGGCACTTTTACCATCACCAATCCCGGTGTCTACGGTGACACCTTCGGCCTGCCCATCATCAACCAGCCCCAGGTGGCTATTCAGGGCGTGGGCGCCATTGTGAAGCGCCCCGTGGTCATCACCGGCCC
Organism: Holophagaceae bacterium; assembly: GCA_025355915.1. Lineage (GTDB taxonomy): Bacteria > Acidobacteriota > Holophagae > Holophagales > Holophagaceae > Geothrix. The sequence continues at coordinate 6,823 of JANXYT010000042.1, read as the reverse complement.
CGATGGCACGGATTTCATCGCCATCCGCCAGATGATGTTCAGCAGCCTCGGCTTCGACCACCGGATCATCGATGGCGCCGTCGGCGATTTGTTCATGGCATGTGTTAAGAAGGAACTGGAGACCTCGACCTTCGGCTTGGAGTAGTTGCCAGCCCGTTCATGAAAACGGCGGCTGCCTGGCCGCCGTTTTCATGCGTAGGAGGATGTCTCCCGGACCATCTCCCGGTACATGGCGAACTCGCCCTGGAAGTGCAGCTGGATGACGGCGGTGGGGCCGTTGCGGTGCTTGGCGACAATCAGTTCTGCCGATGGATCCGGTTCCTCCGTGGCGGAGGGCATCATCTTCCGGTGAATGAAAGCCACCATGTCCGCGTCCTGTTCGATGGCGCCGGAATCCCGGAGATCACTGAGCTGGGGGCGGCCGCCGGTGCGGTGCTCCACTTCGCGATTCAACTGAGAGAGCACCACCACGGGGATGCCGAAGTCCTTGGCCATGAGCTTGAGGCCGCGGCTGATCTCGCCGATGCGGACGGCCTCGTTCTGTTTCATGCCGCGGCTGCCCTCGGGGCTGCTGAGGAGCTGCAGGTAGTCCACGATGACGAACTCCACCCGGCGGTTGCTCTGGCTGCCCTGCTTCACGATCATGTTCTGGATCTGGGGCACGGTAATCGAGGCCCGGTCGCAGATGAACAGCGGCATCTGGACCAGTTCGTCCCGCGTTTTCATCACATGATCGATGCGGCCGCTGGCCCTGCCTGACTGCAGATCCTTCATGTTCGTCTGGCTCTTGGCGGCCAACAGGCGCAGGAAGACTTCCTCGTGACTCATCTCGAGGCTGAAGAAGGCGCCGCAGTGGCCCGGTCGGCCATCCCGTTCCTGGGCGGCACGCAGGATCCAGTTCAGCGCCAGCGCTGTCTTGCCGATGCCCGGCCGCGCCGCCAGCACGATGAGATTGCCCGGCTGGAATCCCTGAGTGAGCTCATCGAAGCGGGTGAACCCGACGCGGATGCCGGGGGAGAGCCGCCCCTCCAGGCGGTCGGACAACCGCTCCATGGCGTCATCTGCAACGGCCTGGATGGACAGCAACCCCTTGGCCTTGGCGTCCCCCTGAGCCAGATGGAAGAGGCTCTGGGCCGTCTGATCCACCAGCACTTCCGGCGACTCGTCCTCTTCCGCAGCCTGGCGCACCAGCTGGGCACCGAGGTGCACGAGCCGGCGCAGCTTGGCCTTGCGCCGGATGACGTCCGCCAGCACCTGGGGACGCTCCACATCCTCGCCGGCCAGGAGTTCCACCAAGCCAGGATAGCCGCCCACCTTGTTCAGGCCGTCGTCCTGGTCCAGGGCGTCCTTGAGGGTGAGGGAATTGACCTCGACCTGGGCTTCGATGAGGGTTTTCAGGGCCCGGAAGACCGCCCGGTGGGCAGGATGGACGAAGTCCTCCTCGACCAAGGTAAACACCGCTTCGCTGGCCACAAAGCCAGCTCCCGGTGCACAGCAGGTGGCCAGGAAGGACCGCTCCGCATCGATATCCTCCGGAAGCCGTTCCGGAAGCCAGTCCGCCATCATCCACTCCTACCGAAGCTAGAGTCCCGGAGGAGTGTACCCGCCGCCGTTCACATCCACAAAAATCGGGTTGGTCACGGCGAGGGGATAGATGCCCTTCATGATCTTGTTCCAGGGGGTTCCCGCCCGGTAGGCTCCGACCTGGGTCCGTGGGACACCGGCCTCGACCACCAGCCAGGCATCCTTGCCGGCGGGCATGGGAATGCTCACGGTGGTCGTCCGAAGGCGGAAATCCGTGGTCGGGGCCGTGAAGCTGGTCATCGGCACCAGGATCGGCGCGGCACCATTCACCACCACGCGCACCTCTTCCACGGGCACCCAGTCTGGGGCGTAGAGGGAAATGCTGAGGGTGACGGTGGCATTGGAGCCAGTGACCACCCCGCCAGGGCCGACACCACCGACTGAAACATCCAGCAGGGGACCCGTGGATGCCACTGCGGCACCGCTCCGAAGCGCGGTGAGGACTGGGCTGAGTGCATCTTGAGCGAGGGTGGTCCCGACGTTCAGGTAGGTCCTGGCGAGACCCACCGGGGTATCCAGGCTGTAGCGCGCGGCGGACAGGCCTAGGCCCTTGGTGAAAGCGGTCGGTGCCTGCTGGTTCAGGATGGCGAACCAGTCGTCCCTGAGTGTCGTGAATGCGGCATACCAGGCGGTGGGATCGGCCGGGTCGCAGCCTTCAGCCCGGAGCAATTCCAGGGCATCGAAATCGCCCAGTCGCTTGCCCAGGGAGGCGGGGCCCGTCTGGGTCCACCAGGCGTTGACCCCCGTGCCGAGGGGCACGATCCGGTCGAAGCCGTGAACCGTGAACAACCCCCTGGGGCCGTGGGGCTGGTGGACAACCGTATATCCACCATCGGTCTGGGTGATGAAATCCGCGAGGTTCCAGCCCTTCGAGGGCCGCGCTCCACCATTGCGGTCAGTGGTGGGAGCAGGCGTGAACAGGGCTGTGGCAAAGCCATCCCCGAGGGTCGCGCTCCGGGCGCCGACCACGAAGGGATCCGCACCCAGTGGGGCGCGCTGGGCATCCGTGACCGCAGGGATATCGATCTCTCCCCTGAATTCAGCTCTCAGCGCCGTGGGATCCGTGAGCACGTCCTCCTCGGTGCGGGCCACCACCTGGATCCCCTCGGCCACGGCCGAACTCAGCAGTTCGCCGGGATTGAAGCCACCGGTGGTCGCCTGGGTGGGAGCCGGCACATCGAAGCTGGTCCAGCCCGTGGGCAAGGCCGGCGGAACGACCACGAATTCGTGCGAATTGTTCGTCTGGCCATCAAAGGCCTTCACGGGCAGAGAGTCCAGGTAGGACATGGGCCCACGGGTGGCGTAGGCCAGATAATCCCCGGGAGCGAAGTACATCACGGCGGTGGAAGCCGTGGCGCCAAACGCGGTGCCGAAGATCTGGTTGGCCGCCGTGTAGTGATAGGCGCCATAATTGACCCCCACGCCGACCTTGGTCTTGAAGACCTCGCTGAAGACGCTTGAGATCTGCCGCGTGCGTTGCATATTCGGGTCGGGAATGCCGACCCCCTGGAAGGTGAGGCGCAGCGGGTTCAGACCGCCGAGTTCCAGGGTTCCGGACTGGCGGGCCGAAAATCCGTGCACCGTCTGCTTCTGTTTGATCACGTTGCCCATGGCATCAATGACATCGGCCCGTTCCGGGCTCAGCGCTTCAGCCACCTGCCAAATCTGGGTCTTTGAAGGCGTGATGGGAGTGGCCAGGATGGGACGGGTGGCGTCGAACACATTGGTCCCAAGGTAGAGCGGGGCGCTCACCTGGATGCTATTCCGGGCGGTGAGACGGTAGCGCTGGGACTGCCCCGTCACGGGATTCGGAACCACCGGAAGCAGCAGGCCGATGGCGCTGTTGGCCGAGGCGATATCGGTGGGCTCACGCCACTCCACTCGCTCCAGTCGCCAGTTCTCGGGCTGGTTGGCAGGGTTGGTCGGGACACCAAGGTCGAAGGGCTCCGTACCCGTGTAGGTGTACCGCTCGAACTTGAACTCGGCCTGAAGCGGGCCACCGCGGGCTGCCGTACCAAAGGAGTTGTAAGCCAAAAACCCCACATCCTCGCCGCGGAAACCGGCCCGGGCCTGGGCCATCTCGCTGAAAAGCGACGTGGCCTGGGCCGGAAGGACCGAGCTGTAGCTGGGTCCGCCCAGAATGTAGAGACGGCGGCGATAACTGATCGACTGCCCGCTGGGGAGGCTGGCCACCGCCGGGCTTCCCACCACCAGCCGGCCGGGGAAGCGCGGGCGGCTTTCGGTCAGGGCGTGCTGAGGGTCCGATGCCACCAGCACAGAATCAACATCGAGCGGAAGGATGCCCAGCGAGGCGTGGGAATCCACTGTGTTGCCCGCGGATTCCGCGCCCATGAGGGCCACCATGGGCGCCACCACGCTGCTGGTCAGGGGCGCGGTGAAGTCGGAACCGGGAATCTCCACGCCCCAGGTGTTGAGGACGGTTCCGGAGAAGGTGGACACGGCGGGCACCACGAAGCGGAAGCCGCCCCCATGCTGCGAGAGGAAGTCACCCACGCTGCGCACCGGCAGGGTCGCACCACTCTCATTGGTCAGGGTCGTTTCCAGGGTGAAGAACGTCTCCGCCTTGTTGAGGGTGATCCGGTGGAGCACCGTCACGCCGGCCACCCGGCCTTGGGTGTCGGTGGCCGCGCCCAGCTTCCCCTTGGGGTCCAGAAGGTAGCCTTGCATGTCCAGATGAACGGAATTGGCTGCGGTGCCCGGGATGTAACGGTCGAACACCAGCGGCAGGTCAGGGTCCTGGTTCGCCACCGGACCAAGCCGCTCCAGCAGGTCGGTGGGCGTCGAAACCCGATGGAAGCTCTGGTCCAGGGAGATGGAACCCACATCCAGCACGGCCCCGCCCGAGGGCGCGCCGAACTGGCCATCGCGATCACCAAAGGCGGCCCCATCGACAGCCAACTGGACAGAATCATTGCCCAGGTAGAAGTCACCGGGACCTGAGGTCGCCTTCAGGCCGCCGATCCGGTCGCCCCCGGAGGCGGGAATTTCCTCCACTGCCACGTTGGGCCTGGCCACACCCGTGGCGCGGAAACACCCAACGCCACCGGCCGCCAGGATCAGGGCGAGGGGAACCAGGATCCGCAGGTGGCCAGGGCGGGTGCTTCGGAAGGAAGCGGCGACGGAAGCAAGGCTCAGGTTCATCAAGAGGTCTCGTATCAGGCAGAGGTCCATGGGGCTGGGCGGACGAAAGGTCTATGCTAACTCACGATGCCGATCTCCGCCTTCCTTCATCGCTGCTGGCAACACCGGTGGCCCCTGATCCTGGTTCCAACGCTCGCCCTCCTCGGAGACTTGCTCTGGACCCTGGGAAGGTTCCCCGCCATGCACCACCTCCAGATCTTCCCTGCCGACCGCCTCCCGGTGGTCGGTGGCGCGGTCCTGGTGCTGGGGGCGGGAGTATATGGGGACGGTGAACCCACCTCGATTCTGGAAGGGCGGCTCCGGACGGCCCTGGATTTATATCGAAGCGGTAAAGTGCGATGGTTCCTGGTCTCCGGAGACAACCGGCATCCTACTTACAACGAGCCCCAGGCCATGCGGCGGTGGCTGGTCAAGCAGGGCGTGCCAGTCAATCACTTCGTCAGTGACTATGCCGGACTCCGCACCTGGGACAGCCTCCGGCGAGCCCAGGCCGTGTTCGGTCAGCGCCAGGTCGTGATCGTGACCTCGGATTTTCACATGGCCCGGGCCCTCTACCTGGCGGACCGCATGGGCCTCATGGCCTGGGGTGTTCCCGCCCGGACGGACGCCCGTCCCTGGGCCTCGCGGGTCCGCATCTGGAGCCGCGAGTACATCGCCCGGCACCTGGCCCTCTGGGATGCCTGGTTTCCTCCGGACACCCGCCTTGGTCCGCGGGAACCGACACCGGACGACTGGGATCCCGCCCGATGAAGCGTCCCCAGGATGTGGTCATCCTCGCGGCGCGCAGGCTGCCCCAGGGGCGCTACGGCGGGAGCCTGGCGGGACTGGGCGCTGTCAGTCTCGGTCTCACGGCCGTGGAGGAACTCGCCGGGGACCCCACCCTGCCCCGGCCTGGCAGCCTGCTCTGGGGCATGGCGCGGAGCCACACCCAGGGCATGAATCCGGCCCGCACCCTGGCCCTGAAGGCTGGCCTGCCCTGCGACACGCCGGCCTTCACTCTCAACATGGCCTGCGGTTCCAGCCTCCAGGCGCTCATCCTCGCCGCCCAGCGGCTAACGGGCGGCAGTACGCCGATTCTTGTCGGCGGCAGTGAAGCCATGTCCGATACCCCCCACCTGGTGCCAGGACTGCGCTGGGGCTTCCGCATGGGCCACCGCCAACTTCCTGACGTCATGGACCAGGATGGTCTCCGCTGTCCCGTGACGGGCCTGCTGATGGGGGAGACCATCGAGCGGCTGGCGGTGAATCGCGGCGTCACCCGGCTCGAGGCCGACGCCTGGGCCGCCGAGAGCCACCACCGCGCGGCGGCGGCGGACTTTCGCTCGGAATACCTGCTCCACCCCAAGCTCGACCACGACGAAGCCATCCGGCCCGAAGTCACGGCGGAGGCTCTGGCGCGGCTTCCTCCGGTCTTCGATCCCCAGGGTCAGGTTACGGCGGGGAACGCCTCGGCCCTCTCCGATGGCGCCGCCGCCCTGCTCCTGGCCCGGCGGGACCAGTCGGGCGAGGCAGAACCCCTGGCCCGGATCCTGGGCTGGAGCGAGGTGGGAGTGGATCCTCTCGACATGGGCGAGGCGCCGGTCCCGGCGGTGCAGCGCCTCCTCTCCGCCCATGGGATGACCGTGGCGGACATCGACTTGTGGGAATTGAACGAGGCGTTCTCTGCGCAGCTGCTCGTTTGCCAGCGGCAGCTGTTGATCCCGCCGGAGCGTCTGAACGTGGCCGGGGGGGGCGTGGCCCTGGGCCATCCCATCGGCGCCACCGGCGCGCGCATCGTCTGTACGCTGGTGCACCAGCTGAGGCAGCGGGCCGGCGGGCTGGGCGTGGCCACCCTCGGCATCGGCGGAGGACTGGGACTGGCCGTGCTCATCGAAGTGGATTCTGCATTTTAGGCGGGAATCCGGACCAGCCCCTAAACCGGCGCAGCCACATCTGCGAAGATGAAACGGGCCCCCACAGGGTCATCCCGAGGTTTCCATGACCGCAGCTCCCCTGATCAGGCTCACTGACATCACGAAGATCTACCAGATGGGCGACATGGAAGTGCGGGCCCTGGACGGCGTGTCCATGGAGATCG
>JANXYT010000467.1 GCA_025355915.1 Holophagaceae bacterium | reverse complement strand
TACGCCGCGGAGCCGAATCGCCACCGTTACCGCCACACATTCTGGTTCGGATTCCGGTCGTCCATCTCCAGCCACAGGCGCTGGAGGCTCAGCAGACGCTCCGGGTACTCGAGTTCGAGGCGATCCAATGTCGCCTCATCCTCGGCGTCGAAGGCGAGGGGATCCGCAAGCACCTCGGCGGGGAATTCCGGAAAGACCCGGGCCAGCAGGGCCCGGTCAAAGCCGCGCACGCTGAGGCTGCGGATGCCGGGGGTATCCACCAGGGTGCCGCCCGTCTCGAAGGCCAGCCACCGGGCGGCGGTGGTGGTCTGCTTGCCGGTGCCGAACTTGGTGAGGCCGCCGGTCTTCAGGGCGGCGTCGGGATGGAGGGCGTTCACGAGGGTGCTCTTCCCCACGCCGCTGTGGCCCAGCAGCACCACCACCTGGCCTTGGATCAGGTCGCGCAGGGGCTCCACCCCTTCGCCGTTCAGGGCGGAGGTCTCGTGGATGGCCACGCCCTGCTCGCGCAGGGGATCCAATTCAGGCAGCGTGTCCTTTTTTGAGGCCCGGTCCCGCTTGGTGACAAGCACCCGGAAGGTGAGCCCCGCGTCGAGCGCGAGCACCTGGGCCCGTTCCAGCAGGCCGGGGCGCAGGGGCGGATCCACCACCGCGGCGCAGATCCAGAGTTCGTCGGCGTTGGCGCAGATGAGCTGCCAGGGCTCCCGGTCGTCGCCGCCGCCCCGCTTCAGCAGGGATTTCCGGGGCATCACCGCCACCACCTGGGCTTCGGGCGACCCCCCTTCGCCCCGGGTATTGACGGGGGCGGGGAACCTGGGGTCATCCGGTTCCACCGGAACGGCCGAATAGCGCACCCGGTCCCCGCAGACGAGGCGCACGCCCTTGAGCTTGCCGCCCAGGGTGGCCCGCATGACGGTGCGATCTGCCAGCTCCAGATTGACCCACTGGCTGTGCCGCTGGATGAGCGTGGCCTCGGGCAGGTGCATCCAGGGGCCCGCGTCGGGAAGCCGGAGCAGGGTGTCCACGTCGTGGGCCTCGATGCCCGTTTCCAACCGTTCGGCGTGCCGCTGGCGCCGCTTGCTGTCCCCCCCGCGCTCATGGGAATAGGCCTCCGGGTGGTCCAGGTCCTGGGCCTCCCGACTCTGGCCGAGCCGGAACTTGCGGGTCATGCGGCGGCCTTCCCGCAGCTCAACTGCGCGGGGGACAGAGAAGGCGCGCTGGTCGGGCTTGGCCCGAGCCGCGCGCGGGGAGCGCGAGGGGGACGCAGCGCGACCGCAGGGAGCAGGCGGTCCCCCTCGCTCAGCATTAGGCCCGGCCCCCGAACTCGCCGGTTTCGGTGCTGACCTTCACCTTCTCGCCCTCTTTGATGAAGAGGGGCACCTTGATCTCGATGCCGGTCTCCAGCTTGGCGGGTTTGGTGACGTTCCCGCTCGCGGTGTCGCCGCGGGCGCCGGGCTCGGTGTAGGTGACCGCCAGTTCCACGGTGGTGGGCATCTGGAGGCCGATGGGGTTGCCATTGAATTTCTGAATCGTGACGATGAGGCCTTCGGTGAGGTAATTCAGGGCATCGCCCATGAGGAAGGTGCCCAGGGTGTGGGTCTCGTAGGTTTCCTGGTCCATGAAGTGGGACCCGTCGCCATCGCTGTAGAGATAGCTGGCCGGGGCGAGGACGAGGTCGGGCTCCTTGAACTTGTCGCCGGCCTTGAAGGTCTTGTCGAAGACCGCCCGGGTGAGCAGGTTTCGCATCTTGATGCGCACCAGGGTCTGGCCCCCGCGGGCCGTGGGGGTGGAAATATCCACGTCCAGGCAATGAAAGGGGATGTCCTCGAGCTCGAAGAACATCTTGCGTTTGATCTCGATGGCTTCGAGAAGGGCGGCCATGGGAACTCCAGAATGTCGAATCGCTCATTGTACCTCGCCTCGGGAAGGGGATCTCCTGGTTAGAATTTCAATTCCATGGCGGATCCCAAAACCATCGGCAGGTACCAGATCATTCGCCCCATCGGACAGGGCGGCATGGGGACCGTCTACCTGGCGGAGGATCCGCTGCTCAAGCGGCGGGTGGCCATCAAGGTCATCCGGGTCGCCGGTACCGCCCGGCACCAGGCCATGCTGCGGTTCCGCGGCGAGGCCGAGATCAGCGCCCAGCTGAACCACCCGAACCTGGTGACCATCTACGATGTGGGCGTGGAGGAGGATCTGGGGCCCTTCCTGGCCATGGAGTATGTCGAAGGAAAGAGCCTCAGCAAGCACATCCGGGAGAAGGACCTCGATCAGGAAACCGCCACGCGGGTGCTGATCCAGGCCATGCGGGCCCTGCGGGCCGCGCACCGGCGCGCCATCGTCCACCGGGACGTGAAGCCCGACAACATCCTGCTGAGCGAAGAGGGCCGGGCCAAGCTCATGGACTTCGGCATTGCCCGGAGCCTGGGCCACATGAGTCTGAATCCCGAGCTCCCCATGGACGCACCCATGCTGGATGAAGGCGTCCCCAGCGGCTTTGCCCAGACCCTCGCCTTGCGTCTGACGGTCACCGGCGATTTCCTCGGGTCGCCCGCCTACGCCCCGCCCGAAGTTCTGAGGGGCGGTGAAGGGACCCCCGCTTCGGATCGCTACAGCTTCGCGGCCACCGCCTTTGAGCTGCTCACGGGCCAGCTGCCCCACCCGGGCAGCGGGCTCACGGCGATCATCATCCACATCCTCCAGGAACCAGCCGCCATTCCGGCCGACCTGTCTCCCCGCCTCGGTGCCGTGTTCCAGCGGGCCCTCTCGGCCGATCCAGACGACCGTTACACCACCCTGCCGGAGTTCATGGAAGAGCTGATCGACGCCCTGCCTGGCCCCGCCAGCATGCGAGCCCGTCTGTTCGCGGCCTTGGGTCAGGATGACGATGGCAGCAGCGTCTCGACGGCGCGGTTCCGCCTGCCAGGCTACGGCGGCGAGGAGAGCGGATCGAACCCGACGGACCCGCGGCTGCGCCAAAGCCAGCCCGTGAAGATCAGCCTGGCGGAGGACCCCGTCGAGACCTACCTGGCCTCCCGGAAGGCCCTGGCGCACCCCAGGCCCGAGGGCACGGACTGGGTGCCGATCCTCAAATGGGTGGCCTTCACCTTTCTGGTCCTCCAACTTTTCTGGTGGCTGGCGCCTTTCCTGTCGCGCGTTGAGGTGAAGCCTTAGGCAAAGGCGCGCATTAATAGGAACAGGCTGCCGTTCCAGCAGGCGTGGACCAGGATGGGGGTGCGCAGGCTGCCGGTGTGGCGCATGGCCAGGCCCAGGACGAAGCCGAGCGTGCTGAGGGTGGGAAGACCCGCGGGTTGGAGGTGGATCGCTCCGAAGAGCAGGGCCGAAATGGCCAGTGCCATGGCCATTCCCTGGCCCTGGGCCAGAAGGGGCAGCAGGAACCCCCGAAAGAGCAGCTCCTCGAAGAACGGCGCCAACCCTGCCACGACGAGGAAAAGGAGCAGGCTCGGACCCCAGCCCGACAGGCTGCGCAGCAGGTCCTGAAGGTCGCGCTGGGGGCTCTGATCGGGTTTCAGGATCAGACTCGAGGTCAGGGCCACGGCGATGACCAGCAAGACCGCCAGGGCCAGGAAGGCCCCGCCCCAGGCGAGGTCCTGGCGCAGCCGGCCGGGTGCCACGCGGTGCCAAAGGGCCCCGAGGCCGATCCCTTCCGCCCAGCAGATCAGGCGGATGCCGAAGGCCGCATGGAACAGGGTGCCCAGGGGCACCGCCAGCCAGCGCAGCCCCGGCCAGGGAAGGAGGAGGAGGGCCGCCAGGTTGCCCGCGACGAAGAAGGCCAGGAACCAGCCCAGCAGCACCAGGGTGGCAGCCCGCCCGGACAGGGACCACTGGGGCAAGGGACGTGGAAGCACCTTCCCATGGGTCACCCAGAGATAGATGCCCACGAAGATTCCGCTGGCGGCAAGGCCCAGCAGCATCAGGCCCAGGCAGCCAAGCCCGGCCAGCCGGACCATCAGGCCAGTCCGGGCCTGGGCGCGTAGGGGATCACCTCCCCCTTCCCGGTCCTGGAGCCGGGCCTCGAGCAGATCGGCGGCATAACCGTTCCCCAGGCGCCGGTGGACCTCGTCGCGCTCGGCCCGGTCCGGCAGGGCCGCCCCCGCATGGGCCGCGAGCCAGACGCGCCGGAAGCGCTCGCCCGCGGGTCCGGGTGGGGCCACCAGATTCGTCCCGGTGATGGGTGCCTCCCCCGGGTGGTCCAGTTCGACTTTCAGCACCACCAGCAAAGCCCGGTCCCAGGGCTCCCTCAGCTGGGCCTCGGCCTTCGCCCATTCGCGGGTCGTCGTGCCGCGGCCCACGAGAAGCCGGGGGCCCGCAAGGGCCACTTCGGTCATCCGGCCCTGGAGGCTGGCGCGCTCGGCGGGGCGTCGGGCGCTTTGCTGGCGGGCGCGCAGGGTGAAACCCACCGCCAATAAGGCCAGCAGGGCCAGCAGGGCGATGAGGGGATCGGCCCAGCTGCGGTCGGGATGCCAGGAGATGCGGGTATCGAGATCCATCACTAAGAGTGCCTAACCAAACCCCTACGGGGCCGCGCG
>JANXYT010000444.1 GCA_025355915.1 Holophagaceae bacterium | reverse complement strand
GCAGGGCCCCGGCCTGGCCCGAACCCGCGAGCTGGAAGCGTTCCTGGGTCCAGCTGTTCTTCACCACGGGCCAGCCGTACCCAGCGGAGCGATCCGTGTGTACCAGCAAGACCCCTGCGGCGTCGCGACGGCGCGCTTCCTCGAACTTGTAGGTCCATCGCCCGTAGTAGTTTTGCGGTTCGCAACACAGGGGTGCGGGCGGGCCAGCTCGGCGGTCGCCCACCAGCATGACCAGGATGCGACCCCGCACGTCCAGCCCCTTGTAGTCATCCCGGCTGCCATCAGGGGCAGCGATGCCATGGCCCACGAACACAAGGGGCGCGTCCACCGGCAGCGAAGCCTCGGTCGCACCCGCACCCATCGCGAGTTCCGAGCCCAGGACAGGCGCAAGGGAACCCTGCGGTCCCTCGAAGCTCAAGTTGCTGGTGGCCTCAACCAGCCGGATACCCGACAGCTTGACCGTCTGCCGATAGCTGGCCCCGTTCGCTGGCGCGAGCCCCAGGACCTGCAGCTGGGTCTCCAGGTACCGCACGGCCAGTTCTCCACCCCGCTGCCCCGTGCCACGGCCCTCAAGCACATCGTCGGCCAGCAGTGAAAGGTGGGCGCGCACGACCTGCTCCTCGGGCTGGGGGCTCTGTCCCAAAAGCATCGAACAGGCCAGAAGGGCGAACAGGCTTGACGTCATGGGCACCTCGGGGCCCGACTCCCTGAGGGTGCCGGCCCGCCTTCATCCTAGGGGAAATGACCCGCGGTGTAACCGGCTTAGGCATTGGCGGGCGGACCCAAATGCGACCATTGATGATCTATTTGCCCGCTAGGCAATTTCTGAACTCAACGAAATCCCCGTCCCGTCCGTAAGCTTGCCTGTCCCCCCGACCCAATGGAGTTGCCGATGCGTCCGTTGTCCCTGCTGACCAGTGCCCTTGTGCTGGCCTCCGCCTCGATGGCCTCGGCCCAATTTGACGCCCGGTTGATGCGGTACCCCGACGTGTCGGCCACTCAAATCGCGTTTTCCTATGCCGGCGACATCTGGCTGGTGGCCAAGGAAGGGGGACTGGCCACACGCCTCTCCACACCCAAGGGCGAGGAAACCTTCCCCCGGTTCTCACCGGATGGAAAAGAGCTTGCCTTCAGCGGAAATTACGACGGAAATACCGATCTCTACGTGCTGCTGGTGGTGGGCGGGATCCCCAGCCGAGTCACCCACCACCCCATGGCCGACCGGCTGGTGGACTGGACACCGGATGGCAAGGCCCTGCTCCTCGCGTCGGGGATGCAGTCCGGGAAGGACCGATTCAACAAGCTCTACCTGGTGCCCAAGGGCGGCGGCCTCCCCGAAGCGCTGCCCCTGCCCTACGCCGAGTTCGGCGCCCTGTCTCGGGACGGCAAGATCCTGGCCTATCAGCCGGTCTCCACGGACTTCCGAACCTGGAAACGGTACCGCGGCGGGATGTCCTCGGAGATCTGGTTCTATGACCTGGAGAAGAAGACCGCCAGTCGCCTTCCGAGTGCGGAGGGCTCCAACGATTCCCAGCCCATGTGGCACGGTGGAAAGTTGTATTTCCTGTCGGACCGGGATGGCGTGAAGCGCAGCAACATCTGGTCCTACGACCTGGCTACCAAGGTTTTCAAGCAGATCACCTTCTTCAAGGAATACGACGCCCACTTCCCTGCCATCGGCCCCACCGACATCGTGCTTGAGGCCGCTGGGCGTCTCCATCGCATCGAGCTTCCCTCGGAGAAAGTCCTGGAGGTGAAGGTCGAAGTGGTGACCGACCGGACTACCCTGAAGCCCCATGTGGAGAACGCCAGCAAGCTGCTCAAGAACCCCGACCTTTCGTCCCAAGGCAAGCGGGCGGTCTTCGAGGCCCGGGGCGAGCTTTTCTCCGTGCCGGCGGAGAAGGGCTACGTCATCAACCTCACCCGCACCTCCGGAGTCGCGGAGCGCTACCCAGCCCTGTCCCCGGACGGCCAGCTGGTGGCGTACTTCAGCGACCGCACAGGTGAATACGAACTGTGCGTGCGCCCCGCAGACGGATCGGGCAGCGAACGCCAGGTCACCCACCTGGGACCCGGCTTCCGCTACCACATCAGCTGGTCCCCGGACGGGAAGCGCGTGGTCTTTGTCGACCAGACCATGCGGATCAACTTGTGCGACCTCGATACCGGCAAGATCCGGCAGCTCGACAAGGGGTTCTTCATGTTCGATTCGGCCCTGGAGGGCTTCCGTGCCAGTTGGTCACCCGACAGCCGCTGGGTCGCCTATCCGCGGGACACCGCCAACCGGAACAGCGTGGTGGCCCTCTTCGACACCAAGACCAACCAGCGGCAGGACGTGACCTCACCCTTCTACAGTGCCGGTGACCCCGCCTTCGATCCCGAAGGCAATTACCTGTTCCTCTCCACGGGCCAGCAGTTCAGCCCCACCTACAGCGACCTGGACAATACCTGGATCTACGCGGCCACCACCCGCCTCGCCGCTCTCCCCCTGCGCAAGGATGTCGTCTCCCCCGTGGCCCCGCGCAACGATGCGGATGCCGCGAAGGACGAGAAGGCCAAGGACGAGAAAAAGGAGGCCGACAAGAAGGATGCTGGCGACAAGAAAGCCACCCCCAAACCCGTTGAGATCGACCTCGAGGGCCTGGAAGCCCGCATGGTGCTGCTGCCACCCACCGCGGGCTACTACATGGATGTGACCGCCACCAAGGGCAAGCTGGTCTATCGGCGCGCCGGCCAGCTGAACCCCATGGGCGAGACCAAGGCCACGCTTTACACCTACGACTTCGAGGAGCGCGAGGAGAAGGCCGTGCTGGCCGATCTGGACGGCGCCCTCCTCAGCGGAGACGGCAAGAAAGTTCTGGTGAACCGGAAGCAGGAATACGTCCTCGTCGACCTGAAACCCGATCAGAAATTTGAAAAGAAGCTGCCCACGGGCGAACTGATGATGACGGTCGAACCCCCGGAGGAGTGGCAACAGATCTTCAACGACGCCTGGCGTCTGGAACGCGACATGTTTTATGACCCCGGCATGCACGGCGTGGACTGGAAGGCCATGAAGGTTCGCTATGCCAAGCTGCTCAAGGACTGCGTGACCCGCGAGGACGTGAACTTCGTCATCGGCGAGCTCATCTCTGAACTTAACGCCTCCCATGCCTACCGCGCCGGGGGCGACCTCGAGGTACCTGCACGCCTGGGTACCGGCCTGTTGGGTGTGGACTTCACGCTGGAGAACGGCGCCTTCCGAATCAAGACCATCCTCCGCGGCTCCGACTGGGATGCTCAGGTCCGCGGACCCTTGGCCCAGCCCGGGTTGAAGGTCAAGGAGGGCGACTACCTCCTGGCCGTCAATCGCATCCCTCTCGATACCCGTAAGGATCCCTGGGCCGCCTTCCAGGGCTTGGCCAGCAAGACTGTGCTGATTACCGTCAACGACAAACCCAGCCTGGAAGGTTCCCGCGACGTGCTCGTGGAGACGCTTCCCGGCGAATACCAGCTTCGCTACTGGGCCTGGATCGAAGCCAAGCGGAAGTACGTCGAGAAGGCCTCCAATGGCCGCATCGGCTATATCTACGTGCCCGACACCGGCATCGGCGGGCAGAACGATCTGGTCCGCCAATTCCGCGGCCAGTGGGACAAGGCTGGCCTGATCATAGACGAGCGCTTCAACAGCGGTGGGCAGATTCCCGATCGCTTCATTGAGATGCTGGGCCGGAAGGTGACCAACTACTGGGGCGTGCGCGATGGCAAGGACTGGCAGTGGCCCTTCGTGGCCCAGCACGGCTCCATGGCCATGCTGATCAACGGCTGGAGCGGCTCCGGCGGCGACCTGTTTCCCTTCTATTTCAAGAAAGCAGGTCTTGGCCCGCTCATCGGACGCCGAACCTGGGGCGGGCTCATCGGCATCAGCGGGGCGCCAGCCCTCATCGATGGTGGCAACGTGACCGTGCCCAACTTTGGGATCTTTTCCAAGGAAGGTCAGTGGATCGTGGAGGGCTTCGGCGTCGAACCCGACATCGAAGTGATGGATGATCCGGCTCTGCTCGCCCAGGGCAAGGATCCCCAACTGGACCGCGCCATCCAGGAAGTTGAGGCGGGCATCAAGAAGAACCCGCCCATCCACACGCCCAAACCCGCCTACCCGAACCGTTCAGGGTTTTGATCCCGCATTGTCCTGATCTGCGCCCCGCTCTCCATGGGGCGCAGATCAGGACTCACGGTTAGAAGATCTCCTTGAAGAAATCCTTCATGTGCTGCCAGCTGCGCCGATGGGCGGCTTCGTTGTAGGCGGCACCCTTGGCGTTGTCGTTGCCGGCTTCTTTTTGCGTGAAGGCGTGGACGGCACCGGCGTAGGCCACGAACACGTAATCCGCTTTGGCCTGACGCATCTCATCCTGGAAGGCGGCCACATCCTTGGCGGGCACGAAGGGATCATCGGCCCCATGGCAGACCAGCACCTTGGCGGAAATGGGTGAGGCAGCATAGCCCGCAGGCACATCCAGCCCGCCATGGAAGGAGACCGCGCCCTTCACGGCCAGACCCGCGCGGGCGGCTTCCAGGGCCCCGGTGCCGCCGAAGCAGAAACCGATGACCGCAAGACGGGAGCCATCCACGCCCTTTTGGGCCTTCAACGTCTCAATGGCGGCGGCAATGCGGCGCCGGTAAAGGGCACGATCACCCTTGTAGGTTCCAGCCAGTTTTCCGGCCTCACCCGTATCCTTGGGATGGACACCTTCCCCGTAGATGTCCGCTGCCAGCGCCACATACCCCAGCTTGGCCAGATCATCGGACACCTTGCGTTCATGGTCCGTGAGGCCCATCCACTGATGGATCACCACCACGCCCGGGACCTTGCCCTTGATCTCAGCGGGCCGGGCGACATAGCCCGCAAGCTTGGTGGCGCCATCGGCGTAAGTCAGTGGCTGACCGGCGAGGATGGGCAGGGTGGCGAGGGCAAGGGAAAGGGCGACGCTGCGCATGGTGGCCTCCTGAGCTGGGAGTCCGAATGCTATAGCTGTTCCAACGTGAATTCCAGTGACTTGTTAGCGCCCGGTGCTGCCATAGCCCCCGCCGCCCCGCTCCGTGTCACCCAGGGCCATGACGCTGGGTTCGGGAACCCAGGTCCAGCTTGCCACGGGGGCCACCAGGAGCTGGGCGATGCGCTCGCCCCGACGCAGCTCGAAGGGCCCGTCGCCGTGATTGATGAGCAGCACCTGCACTTCGCCGCGGTAGTCGGCGTCGATGGTGCCGGGGGCGTTCAGCACCGAGAGGCCGTGGCGCAGGGCCAGGCCCGAGCGGGGCCGTACTTGTCCTTCGAAGCCCGGCGGGATGGCCAGCACCAGGCCCGTGGGGACCAGCCGGCGCTGACCCGGCGCCAGGATCCAGGTCTCACCCTCCGGGCTTGCTGCCCGCAGGTCCATGCCCGCCGCATGGGCCGTGGCCGCCACAGGAAGGTCGAGGCCGAGGCCATGGGGGAGCTGGTGGACGGGGATGCGCATCTAAAAAGATTCAGCGCAAAGGCTATCGAGTGCCAAGAGAAAAGAAGCTGGTCACGGAAAGCGCGGAAATCCAACCAGAACCAACTTGGCTGAGCCTTCCTCTTGGTGCTTTTCTTCCACGGTTTCCGTGGATTTCTGCGTCTTCCGCGACCAGCTTTCTCATTCCCCCTTCACCAGCTGCCCACACGCCCCCTGCACGTCCCGCCCCCGGCTGCGGCGGACGGTGACGAAGCAGCCGCGGGCTTTCAGCCAGTCGGAGAACTGCTGCACGCGGGCTTCATTGGGTTGGCGGAACTCGCTGGCGGCATGCTCGTTCATGGGGATGAGGTTGAGGTTGTGGCCGCGGCGGAGATCACCCAGCCACTGGGCCAGCCGTTCGGCGTCGGCCTCGGTATCGTTCTCGCCCGCCAGCAGCACGTACTCGAAACAGAACTTTTCGCCACGCCGGGGGCCCCAGTCATCCAGCGCCTGGCGCAGCCGGGCCAGGTTCCACACGCGGTTCACGGGCATGGTGCGACTGCGGGCCTCGTCCGTGGTGGCGTTGAGGCTGAGGGCCAGGTTGGGCCTCGGATCCAGTTTCGCCAGCTTCTCGATGCCGCTCACCAGGCCCGACGTGCTCACGGTGATGCGCCCCTTGCCGAGGCCCAGCCCCGCGGGGTGGCACATGAGGCGGATGGCGTGGTGCAGGTGCTCCAGGTTGTGCAGCGGCTCGCCCATGCCCATGAATACAAGCGTCAGAAGGTGCCCGCGATCCGGCCCCAGCGCCGCCATCACGGCCAGCACCTGGCCCAGGATCTCGCCAGGCTGGAGGTTGCGCAGGATGCCCATGCTGCCCGTGGCGCAGAAGGTGCAGCCCATGGCGCAGCCCACCTGGCTGGAGATGCAGTAGGTGACTCTCGGATTTCGCACCTTCCGCGGCATGTGGACGGCTTCGATGCGCTTGCCGTCCGTCAGTTCCAGGGCCAGCTTGGTGGAGCCATCCTCTGAGGGTTGGCGCTCAGCGATGCGGGGCAGGCGCAAATCCGCCACGCTCTCCAACCAGCCTCGAATGGAAGATCCCAGCTCCGGACCACCTTGGTTCCAGGTCCAGGGGCGGTGCAGGCGCCGGAAGGTTTCCAGGGCGCTGCCCGGGCAGCCCAGCGCCGCCAGATCTTCCGGGAACAGCGACCAGGCCGAGGGCAGGCCCGCCCGCTCGGGGGCGGGGCGATCCCAGGGCATGGGCGCGGCATTAGTCATCCCGCCATTCTATCGGCTGGACGGGTCAGGCGGGCTCCGCCACGCGGGGCGCCCCATCGGGCGATTCGCGTTTGTCGCGATATCAGGTTTTTTCGGTCAAGCCACCAGATCCTGCGGGCGGATGTCGGAGCCGCGCCGGGTGCCGAGGGCGCTGACGCCTACCTGGGCAGGATCCAGCAGCTCCTGGGCGACGCGAAGCAGATCTTCCGGGGTGGCGGCTTCGATCTCGGCCATCTGCTCGTCCAGGGACTGCAGGCGTCCCTGGTGGATGGTCTGATGAGCCAGGCTGAACATGCGGCTGCTGCTGCTCTCCTGGCTGAACACCAGGCCGGTGCGGGCCTGGAGCTTGGCCCGCTCCAGTTCGTCGGCCTGCACACCCTTCTCGCGGACCCGCGCACATTCGGCCATGGTCCGCTGCACCAGCTCCCGCAGCTGGGCCGGCGCGCAGCTGGCGCTGATCTGCAGGGCGCCCGTGTCGGCGTAGGGACTCAAATAGCTGCCCACCTGGTAACAGAGGCCCCGGCGCTCCCGCAGTTCCATGAAGAGCCGCGAGGCCATGCCGCCGCCCAGCACGTGGCTCAGGAGGTGCGCCGCGGCGCGATCCGGCGAGCGGTGGTCCAGGGCCGGAAAGCCCAGGACGAGGTTGGC
>JANXYT010000437.1 GCA_025355915.1 Holophagaceae bacterium | reverse complement strand
CTCGGGAGCCGCTGTTCTTGGTGGGGGGACCATGGAGGCGGATCCACCTGAAAGGGTTAGGAATGGGCGCTCAAGAATGGGTGATGTGCCGAAAAATTAACATCACTTCACGGGCGGGAGTAGGATCGTGCCCCTAGACTCATCCTGCCATCCCCAGCTCCTGCCCCCGGCGGCCGGCCCCTCACCTCGGCTGCCCTCCCCTCCCACCCGCCTTTGCCTCTGGAGGTCCTATGCGCCTGGCGGTTCCCTTCCTCCTTCCTGCGTTTCTGCTGGCGGCCCCGCCGGACCGGGAACGGGTCGACGCGCTGGCCCGGGAGGCCCGCGGCCACCTGACTGCCCGCGCCTTCCAGTTGGGCCTCGACCCGCATCTCGGCTTCGCCTTTAAGAACCACCACGCCGATGAGCTCGGCGAGGACCATGTCCGGCTCCACCAGACCTACAAGGGCGTCCTCGTGCTGGAGGGCGAGGCCATCGTGCACTTCCGGAACGGACGGGTGCGCGGTACCACCGATGACCTGGTCCGTGGGTTGAACTTGAACGTGGAACCCTCCATCGGGCGGGCCGAGGCCCTCGCCTCCGCGCACGCCGCCCTCGCACCCCGGGGTGTCTATGCGCATGAGCCCGCTGTGGCACTGGTGGTCGCGGGGATCACGGTGGAGGGCCGGGGCGCACAGGAAACCCGCCCGGCGCTGGCGTACCACATTCATACCGAGCTGGAGAACGGAACCCAGGAGACGAAGCACACGGACTTCCTGGTGGACGCCCATACCGGCGCGGTCCGAGCATTCTGGGACACCCTCCATACCACCGCCGCGAACGGAACCGGCCAGTCCCAGTGGTACGGCACGGTCTCCCTCAGCACCAACAGCACGACCGCGGGCTTCGAATTGCGGGACATGACCCGAGGCACCGGCGGCACCTTCGGGAACAACGTCACCACCAACCTCCTCAACAAGACTGCGGGCAACGGCACCATCTTCACGGACGCGGACAGCGCCTGGGGCGACGGGCTTCAGTACTCCGGCACCCCCGACATGGGCGCCAACGCGCAGACCGCCGGCGTGGACGGCCACCGGGGCATGCAAGCCACCTGGGACTTCTACCTGAGCGCCTTCGGGCGGAACGGCATCGATGGCGCTGGCAAGGCCACCTTCAGCCGCATGCACTACAGCAGCCAGTACGACAACGCCTTCTGGTCCGACAGCTGCTTCTGCATGACCTACGGCGACGGCGCCGTGGGCGGTTCCGTGGGCGGTTCCGTGGGCGAAGCGGATCTGGACACGGCCGGCCACGAAATGAGCCACGGTGTCTGCGCCGCCACGGCCAACCTCGTCTACCGCAAGGAATCCGGCGGCCTCAACGAGGCGAACTCCGATATCTTCGGCACCCTGGTGGAGTTCTACATTCTGAACGGTGGCACCGGCAGCTTCATCCCCAGCACCCCCGGTCCTGGCCCCATCACGGCGAACTACAAGCTGTTCGAGAACAGCTGGGGACACCCCTTCCCCAACGAGGCCCTGCGCTGGATGTACAAGCCCAGCCGCGATGGCCGCAGCCCGGATTTCTACAGCAGCACCATCGGGAAGCTGGACGTCCACTACAGCTCGGGCGTGGCCAACCACTTCTTCTTCCTCTTGGCCCACGGCAGCCAGGTGGACGGTCTTTGCGATAACATCGCCTCGCCCATGACCAACGGTGTCACCACCATCGCGGGCATCGGCAACGACAAGGCCGGCCGCATCTGGTACCGGGCCCTTACCGCCTACATGACGAAGCGCACCGACTACGCTGGCGCCCGTGTGGCCACGCTGAACGCAGCTGGGGACCTCTTCGGGACGGGTTCCGTGGAATACGCCACCGTGAATACCGCTTGGCTCGCGGTCAACGTGAACTAGGGTGCACCGTACTCTGTCCATGAGGCGACGGCCCTGGGCCGCCGCCTCATGGACAGGCCTTCACCACATCCAACCAAGCCTTCAGCACAAAGGCGGTGGCTCCCCAGAGCGGCGCCGCCCAACCGCCCAGGGCCAATTCGAGGCGCGGCACATCGAGGGCCAATCCGTGGCGCTCGAGCCTCTCGGTGGTCCAAGGAGCGGCCATCAGAGGCACCAGCGGCAGCATGAGTACCTGTTCGAGTTCCCGGTCCAGGCGGAAGGCGGGGGCGGGATCCTCCCAGCGGAAGAACACGGGCGTAAAGCGCACGCGGACCTTGGCGACACCATCCGGGAAGCAGCCCAGCTCCCATAGGCCGTCGCCCACGCCGATCTCCTCCACCACCTCGCGGCGGGCGGTGGCGGGCAGGTCCCGGTCCCCGGGCTCCGTCATGCCCCCGGGGAAGGCGATTTCCCCAGGATGATGGGGGGCGCCAAACCCCCGCTGCACCAGCACCACCTTGCGGGCTCCGGTCGCATCCCCCCAGAGAATCACGCCTACTGCGGCCCGGCGGGGGTCCTCGGGGAGACGGGCGCTGAGCTTGTGCGGGTTGGGCCCGAGGTGGGGCCGGCGCAGGCTTTCCGCAATCCGTGGCCAGGGCATCGGC
Organism: Holophagaceae bacterium; assembly: GCA_025355915.1. Lineage (GTDB taxonomy): Bacteria > Acidobacteriota > Holophagae > Holophagales > Holophagaceae > Geothrix. Next base: position 265 of record JANXYT010000437.1, on the reverse strand, counting down.
GGCGCGTCGTCGGGGGGGCGCCAGGAAGGAGTCACTTCACCTTCCCGAACACCGACCCCTTCACGCGCTCAACGGTGTAGACACCACGGATGCGGCGAAGGCTCGCCATCAGTTCCACGAGGTGGGTCCGGTCGCGGGCCCTCAGAGCGATATGAAAGAGGCCCGAGCCCTCTTCGGTGGCCGATCCGTGGAAGCGCTGCACGTTGATGCCCACGCGCTGAATGCCTTCGGAGATGGCCGCCACCATGCCCGGGCGGTCCTCGGT
>JANXYT010000393.1 GCA_025355915.1 Holophagaceae bacterium | reverse complement strand
CGCGCGGCGATGGCGTTGAACCTGGAAAGCCGCCTGGCGCAGCTCGTCCCGGGTGAGTTCCCCCACCACCTCCACCACGGCCGAGGCCGATTCCATCGGCACCCGGAAGGTTTTCCAGGGCTTCGAACTGTCCTGGGATTCCGCCAGGATCCGCGACAGGAAGGCCTGGTCCCGCCCAGGTTGGGGCATCTCCCCGGCCAGCAGGCCGGTCGCAAGGCAGAGACACATCAGGGCACGCATGGCCATGACATGAGGCGGGGGAGGGTGAGGTTCCCGGGTGGGGGCTGTCAGCTGTCAAGCATCAGCCATCAAATGCCAAGCCCTGCCTTCGCCGAGAGCCGAGAGCCGACAGCTGATAGCTGATAGCTTTGACCCATGCCCATTGCGATCCTCGGACCCACGGCCTCCGGCAAATCCGCCGTGGCCGTGGCCGTGGCCCGGCGGATCGGGGGCACCATCGTCAACGGGGATCCCTACCAGGCCATTCAGGGCCTGGCCATCGGTACCGGGCAGCCGGACGAAGCCGAACAGGGAGGCGTGCCCCATATGGGCTACGGCGTCCTCCCGCTTTCGGCCCGACCCAACCCCCCGGAATTCGGCGCCTGGGTGCGCGGCTGGCTCTCCACCTGCCGTGAGCCGGTGCTGGTGACGGGATCGGGCCTCTACCTCCGCGGCATCTGGGATCAGCTGAATTCTCTGCCGGACGTGGCCCCCTCCCTGGTGGAGCGGGTGCGCCGCTGGGGCAGGGACCTGGGCCCCCCCGTCCTCCACCGGTACCTGGGCGTGGTGGATCCGGTGCGAGCTTCGGCGCTTCATCCAAACGACCGGGCCCGGGTGCAGAGGGCTCTGGCCCTGCACCTGGCCACCGGTCGGGCGCCGTCGGGCCTGTTGTCCGGGCCGGAGACGGGCATTCCCCTTGGCTGGCGGGTGCTGGTGGTCACGCCTGGCCGTGAGCATCGCCGGGAACGCGTGGTGGCGCGGGTGATTGCACAGGTTGCGGCGGGGTGGCCGGAGGAGGTGGTCCGGTTGCTGGAGTCGGGACATGCGGCGGATCTGGTCGCGCTGCGGCCCCTGGGCTACGCGGCCTGGATGGCGGGGGATGATCCCAGGGTGGCCCAGGCCTTGGTGGTCCAGGAGACCCAGGCCTACGCCAAGCGCCAGGCCACCTGGTTCCGTAACCAATTGCCGGAGGCCCCCGTTTGGGATCCCGACGACGAGCCGCTGGAGGCGGCCTTCACCCGGCTGGGGCTGCCATGACCCCGACTCCCTGGTACGAGGGCCGGACGTCGCTGGACATGCTGCACGGCGAGGGCTGGGCGTGGATCGGCCTGCGTTCGGGTGATGGCCTGAATCGCCTCCACAGCGATCTCCTCGTGGCCCTGGATCACCTCTTCATCGAGCTGCGCTGGTCGGGCGTTCGGCGCGTGGCGCTCAGCGGCGCAGGCTGGATGGCGGGCCGGGGACACCATTTCTGTGCCGGGGCGGATCTGCATGAGGTGGGCGCACTGGACGCCGTGTCCGCGGATCCATTTTCCCGGCGCGGCCAGCGCGTGATGGCGCATCTGCTCTGGCCCGGGTGGAGAAGCCTCACCGTGATCTCGGGTGTGGCCATGGGCGGTGGCTGTGATCTCGCCCTACACGGGCAGGAACGCTGGGCCGTGGCGGCCGATGCCTCGGGCAAGGGCGGCCTGCGCCTGGCCCACCCAGCGGCGAAGCACGGCATCCTCACCGGTTTTGGCGGCACGGTGCGCTTGCCTGAACTCCTGGGCCAGGCCGGGGCGAATCGATTATTCCGGGATTTCGAGACCTGGCATGAAGATGCAGCCCTGACCGCGGGTGCGATTCAGCGCACGTTGCTACCGGGGGCGGTGATGGACGCCGTGGTGGCCTGGCTGCATTAAGGGAGGCCCGATCATCCTCCAATGGCCTCGAAGGCAGAGCCGATTCAGCGATGCCCAAGGGCCGCGAAGGTGGAGATGGCCATGATGGCCAAAGGCACCAGGCAGCAGCAGACCAGGAACAGGGGTGTCAGCACCGCGCAGACGCCGCGCCAGGTGTCGGTCTTGTGCATGCGCGCGAGGCCCATGCCGATGACCACCAAACCTGCGAGCTGGATCAGGATGTTCAAGTACGGAATCAGGCCCCCGATCTGAATGAAGGCGGAGGCGTAGCCGTAGGCGCGGATGCTCTGATTGGCGCCCACACCGGGCTTGAGGCCGCCCCACATCCACAGGAAGAAGTGGTTCAGCGCGCCGAAAAGGATCATGCCCAGGAAGGTGAAGAGCGGCATCAGGAGCAGGATCACACCAAAGATGAGGGGCATGATGGCGGCGATGGTTTTGCCGTCTCCTTTGCCGGTCTGCTCGAGGGCGGCGAGCATGACGCCCATGCCTACCAGGAAGAAGACCAGAGCCATGATGAGGAACACGGGGATCGACAGCAGCAGCAGGAAGCGCCAGGGCGCGCCCAGGCCCTCGGTGACGGGCACCCGGTCAAAGAGTTCCATGGGGTTGCTGAAGACCAGCCGGAACATGCCGCCCACGCGGGACCAGAAGTCCGGGAAGGCCTCCCTATCCTCGAAGGGCACAGGCCGCAGGCTGGGCGCCTCCGTGGGTGGCTGATCCGCGAAGGGGGGCAAGGTGGGCGGGAGATTCCGGGGCGGCTCGTCCAGCTGGATGGCCGGGGGCAACGCCTCGTTGGGGCCAGTGATCTCGCTCATCCATCGCTCCAGAAGTCGGGAGTAAAGCTATCACGCTTCGCGGAAGTCCTTGGGCCTCAGCGCAAGCTTTTCCATGCGGGACAGCAGGGTGGAGGGAGCCATGTCTGCCAGGGTCGCGGCACCATCGGCACCGGTGATCTTGCCGTGGGTGTGGCGGAGCAGGCGCTCCAGGTAGGCCCGTTCCTGCGCCTCCCAGGTGGGGGGCTTCCCGGCCTTTTCGCCGCGGGTGGGAAGGGCCCCCGGCGGCAGGCGCAGCTCGCGTCCCGCCGAGAGGATGGCCGCCCGTTCCAGCACGTTGTGCAGCTCCCGCACGTTGCCCGGCCAGGCGTAAGCACCCAGCTGGTCGCGCACGGCTTCGGGCAGGTGGATGGGTGGGCGGCGGTTCTCCCGGGCGAAGCGGTCGAGGAAGCCTTCGGCGAGGGCGGCGATGTCATCGGGCCGCTCGCGCAGGGGCGGCAGGTGAATGGGAAAGACGCTGAGCCGGTAGAAGAGATCTTCCCGGAACCGGCCCTCCGCCACCGCCGCGCGCAGATCCGTGTGGGTGGCCGCCACCAGGCGCACATCGACCTTTCGGGACTTCTCGCTGCCGAGGGGATCGATCTCCTTCTCCTGGATGGCCCGCAGCAGTTTCGGCTGGAGGTCCAGGGGCAGGTCGCCGATCTCATCGAGGAACAGGGTGCCCCCATCGGCCAGCTCGAATCTCCCTTTGCGAGCCGAGGCCGCACCACTGAAGGCGCCCTTCACATGGCCGAACAGCTCGGACTCGATTAGGGTCGCGGGCAGGGCGCTGCAGTTCACCTTGATGAAGGGTTTTTCGCGGCGGGGCGAGAGGTGGTGCAGGGTCTGAGCCACCTTTTCCTTGCCGGTGCCGGTCTCGCCAGTGATAAGTACAGTCGTGGCGGTGGCAGCCACTTGGCGCAGCTGGTCGAGAATGCCGCGCATGGCGGGGCTTTCGGCGCGGAGGGGTTCCTGCAGCACGTCACGGCGCTGGACCTCGCGGAAGTAGCTGACCTCCTCCGCCAGGCTGCGCTCCCGTTCGGCCAGCCGGGCCAGATGCTCGGCCTGCTTGAGGCCAAGGGCCAGCAGCGAGGCGAAGACGCCCACATGATGCAGCACGCTTTCGGGGTACTGGCGGCACACCATGGCGTCGAGCGTCATGAGACCGAAGGTCTCGCCCCGCGAGCGCAGCGGCGCCACCAGGCAGCTGTGACCGTGCGGCATCTCCAGGAGGCCATGGAAGGTGTCCTCGCCAGGGTCGTCCTCCTCGAAGGTGGCGGGCCTGGACCGGGCCTTCAGGGCATTCTGCAGGCGCAGGTTGCCGCGCACGGGGATGAAGGCCTCCGACAGTTGGGGCGTGGCCAGGGGCCCCAGGGCGTGGGCCACACGGAGGCCATCGCCCTCGCGCAGCAGCACCGTGGCCAGGTCGTAGGGCACCAGCTGGCCCAGCCGCTCGAAGGCATGGGCCACCATGCGGCTGGGCTCTTCTCCCAGGGTGAGCAGGGCGCCGGCCTCTTCCACCAGGCGGGCCCCCGTTAACGCGGCATCGAGATCTGGAATGGGCACGAAGGCCTCCGGCATGATTCTCGGCATTTCGGGAGATGGGTCAAGCGATTCCAAGGAAATAAGCGGTTCCCCCATCCGAAAGGTATACTTCCCATAGATTTCATTTAAGGATGCGCTTGACCTCCGACCCCCTCCATTTCGGTTCGTACCGACTGCTCTCCCGTCTGGGGGAGGGGGCCATGGGTGAGGTCTGGCGGGCCCTCGATCTGCGCCTCGAGCGCGAAGTGGCGCTCAAGATCCTGAAGGATGCGGACGACCTGCGCCGCAAGGCGCTCATCGGTGAGGCCAAACTCGCCTGCCAGCTGAACCACCCGAACATCGCCCACATCTATGACGCCGGTGAGGTGGCCGGCACGCCCTACATCGCGATGGAGCTGGTGGAGGGGCGCACGCTGCGGGCCCTGGTGGGCCGGCCCCTGGCTGGAGATGCCCTTCAGAGCCTGGCCCGGCAGGCGGCTTCGGCGCTGTCCCACGCCCACCAGAAGGGCATCGTCCACCGCGACATCAAGCCGGAGAACCTGCTGCTGACCGACGAGGGTGAGCTGAAGATCCTGGATTTCGGCATCGCCCGCCGGGGCGTGGAGGAGCATCCGCCGGGTCCCACCTCCCATCACATGACCCTGGTGGAACGGACCGCGCCCGGCTACAGCCAGGGCACGCCCGCCTACATGAGCCCTGAGCAGGCCAATGGGCAGCCGCTCACGGGACAATCGGATCAATTCAGCCTGGGGGTGGTGCTCTACGAGCTGGCCACGGCCGTGCATCCCTTCCTTCGCGGCAACCTGGTGGACACGCTCTACGCGGTGACCCGGGATGAACCCAGGCCCTTGGCTGAGGCGCGACCCGACCTTCCCAGGACCCTGCAGGATGCCGTCCATCGCCTGATGGCGAAGGCGCCGAAGGAGCGCTTTCCGAACCTGCAGGCCCTCGCGGTCGGTCTGGCGGAGACCACCACCACCGCCGCGGTGCCCCATCTGGGACAGCCGGTGCCAGGGCTCCGCACACCCCACTGGCGCTGGATCCTGGCTGCCGCTGGTGCCGTGGTGCTCCTGGGGGCGGTTCTGGGCCTGTGGTGGCTGCGCCGCTCGGACGCCACGGGCCTGGGAGAAGCGCGACGGGCCTCGCGGGAGGATTTCACGAAGGGCCGCCGGGTGGTGGCCATCCTGCCCCTGGAACAGCTGCGACCGGACACAGAACATGCCTGGCTGAGCAACAGCTTTGCCGATGCCATGGCCTTTGGGCTGGTGCGGCGGGATGACCTGGCCGTGGTGGACCGGCTCCGGGTGGTGGAGGCCATGCACCAACTGGGCGACACCCCCGGCCAGGCCCCGAAGGCTGTCGGAGAGCTGGGCCGTCAGCTCAAGGCGGAACTCCTGGTGTTGGGAAGCTACCAGGTGGTGGGCAGTCAACTGCGCCTGGGGGTCCGCGTGCTGGATGCGGTCCGCGGCGCGACCTTGCACCAATTCCAGCTGGACCGGCCCGTGACCGATCTGCTGAAACTCGAGGACGAGCTTCAGCAGCGGCTCCCGCAGGAGATGGGGCTCGGGAGCGATCCGGGTGCCCTGCGCTCCCAGGCCAGGCTGCCGAGAACGCGCGAACTCTACACCAAGGCGCTCCAGGTCATCACCGATGGGAACCAGGACTCGGTCCGGCTGGCCAACACGTTGCTCGCCTCGGCCATCGAGGGGGAGCCCGACTATGCCCCGGCTCGCGCCGAGTATGCGTGGACCTTGGCCGAGCTGGGTGCCACCACGGCCCTCAGCCAGGGCCGGTACGACGAGGCCCAAGCGCTGCTGCGCCAGGGGAAGACCGCGGCAGAGAAGGCGATCCTGTTGGACCCCAGTGCCTCCCAGGCCTACCGGGCGCTGGGATCCATCCTCTTGCGGCTGGGTGATCTGGAGGGTGCCAGTCGTTCTGCGCTCCAGGCCGTGCGTCTCGACCCGGCGGATCACAAGGCTTATGACCTGCTGGCCGATGTCTTCGCCGGATTGGAGGGCGAGGACAACCACCTGGCCGCCCGCCGGTACTTTGAGAAATCCCTCGCCCTGTTTCCCGAGGGCTGGCAGGCCCACCACCGATTCGGCGTGCTCCTCCAGAACCAGGGTGAACTCTCCGCGGCCCTGCAGCATGCCGATCGCGCCATCGCCCTGCGTCCCGCCGCGGAATATGCCTATGTCACCGCCGCCGATGCCCTGCTGTGGATGGGACGCAGCCAGGAGGCGGAAGCGCGCCTGCGGGCCGGGCTGCAGGAGATCCCCGGCTCCAACGTGCTCCGCAGCCTCATGGCGTATGCGGCCTGGGATCGCCACCAGCGGGCGGCCGCGGAAACCTACCTCAAGGAACTCGAAGGAGTCTGGCCCCCCGAGCATTCGAACACGGTCCTGCTGGCGGGCGTGAAGCAGGCCGTGGCGGGGGATGGCGCGGGCGCCCGGGCTCGCTTCGAGGCCTACCGCCAGAAGGTCGCGGCCATCGATCTGGCCTCGAGGAAACACAATGAGCGGCGGGTGATTTCAGTGAACCTCTATTTCATGGCCCGCATGGTCGCGCAACTCGGCGATCGGGCCGCCGCTCATTCCATGGTGGAACTGGCCGACCGGTTCCACCCTGGCAAGCTCCGCGTGGCCCAGCAGGATCCGGCGTTTCAATAGGCGGTTCTCGCCTCGGCCACCAGGGCCTCGATGCGTCCCTGAACTTCCTTCATGAGGGATTCACGGCTCGCGTAGTCGGAAGGATTCACAGGCTCGCCCATGAGGACGGTGTAGCGTCCGGGCCGGAACCTCAGGGTGTCCGGGGGCAGGACCTGGAAGCCGCCGACGGTGGCCATGGGGATGATGGGCACGCCAGCGTCCAGGGCCAGGGCAAAGCCGCCCTTCTTGAAGGGCAGCATCTGGCCCGTGCGGCTGCGGGTGCCCTCCGGGAAGATCACCACATTCTTGCCGCCCCGGATCTGCATGGCGGCGTCATGGATGCTGCGGATGGCGCGGTCCCGATCCCCCCGGTCGATGAAGATCACGCCCGCGACCCAGGCGGCCCAGCCGATGAAGGGGACGTACTTGAGTTCCTGCTTGGCGATGTAGACGGCGGGGAGAGGCAGGGCGGCGACCAGGATGGGCGGGTCCATCTGGCTTTCATGGTTCGACATGAAGATCACCGGCTGCCGACCTTCACGAATGTCTTCGGGCATTTTGTCCCAGCCCTGCAAGGTGAAGGGAACATGGCAGAACCAGGCCATGCCGCGCGCGAACAGCGGGCCCACGGTGTAGAAGGCCCGGCGCCGGCCGAGAAAGGGCACGGCGAGCAGGATGCCCATGACAGTCAGGGGCACCGTCACCAGGGCCCAAACCATCATCACACTCCCCCCGAATCCGGTGTCCCGCCAGTTGGCCACGGCGCCTCCTCGTGCTATTCAAGCTAGCAGTTCTGGAGGTCTCCCATGGGCATCACTGAACAGATCCTGACGGACCACACGGACCGCAAGGACGGGAATGGCATCACCTGGTTCACCGAAGCGGACCTGGCGCGGCTGGGCATCCATGACCAGCTGTTCACCATCATGCAGACGGTCCAGCACACCCTCCGCATGCGGAGGGCGCGCCAGGTGGTCGAAAGCCACGGCTGCACGGACCGGTGGAGCCTCCAGGACGCCCACTGAGACCCAAGGTTTCAGGCGTGGACGCCGGCCTCCATGGCCCTGGCGCGGGGATGAAGAATCTGGTTCTCCAGGTAGATGTGCAAGTGCAGGTCCCGTTCCAGGGTTTCGAACCCGTCATAGAGGGCGCGGAAGGTGGCGCAGCCGTCTGGGGGCACGGTGTAGGCGTCGGTGCGTTCGCGCAGTTCGGTAAGCAGGGCGCCCACGGCCTCGTGCTCCAGCTCCATGACGCGGATGGGGCTCTGCACGGTGCCAAAGCAGGCTGATCCCGTCTGACCCTGCTCCATCGACATGATGAAGGGGAAGAGGATCTGCTCTTCCTTCATCATGTGCGGCATAAGGTCGGCCACCAGGGCCCGGTAGAGCTCGCCCACGCGGGCCAGTTCAGAATGGTTTTCGCCATGGGCCCGCAGCACCTTCTCGAGCAGCCCTTCCAGCCGGGGCAGTTCCTCGCGGAGGTAGTCGTGGTGGGTGGCCACGATGTGCCCGATGAGGTCCACGAGCGGGGCCTGGGTCCAGTCGCGGAGCGAGGGGACGCCAGTGGCCGGGGCTTGCAGGGTAGCCAGGCCCTTCAGGACCTCCGCCGGATCCTGGTGAGCGACCTGGCAGGCCTCCGAAAGGCTGCGGTGACCGCCGCAGCAGTAATCGATGCCCAGCCGCTCGAAGTAGCGCATGGTTTCGGGCCTGGCCATGACCAGGTCACCCAGCTTGGTGTTCAGTTCCGTGTTCATGGCGGATTCCTCGGCGGGGACCGTCCCCTGACACCCAGGATGGGCCGGCCAGGGGGTGCCGAGGATCACATCTTGACTAAAAAGGTCATGTTTTCTTTAATAACTGAAAATCGTACACGATGTTATTGATTCCAGATTATTTAGTCCACCGTGATCGACTTGGAGACGTTCTTGGGGGCGTCGGGGTGGACGCCGTGGTCCGCCACGGTCAGCCGGTTGAGGTACTCCATCTTCAGCACCGACATGCGGAAGGCCAGGCGCTGCAGGATCACGGTGGCGGCGAAGACGAAGAGGTTGGGGTCGCCGCTGAAGGGCACCTCGATGTACTTCGACCAGTAGCGATCATCGCCCATGGGCCGTCCGGCCACGGCCCGGGCCAGTTCGGGTTGCTTCTCGGCGATGAGCAGGATGTCCGCGCCCCGGATCTTGTGGGTGTGGATCTGGCTGATGGTGATGCGGATGTCGCGCTCCTCGCTGGGGCAGACGAAGAGCAGCGGGTAGTTGGAGAAGCGCGTTTCCACCAGCTCCGGCCAGGCCTGGAGGGATTCGATCCCCCCGGCAAAGGGACGCCCGTCCCGGTGCTGCTCGTACACTTCCAGGAGACTCGCCAGATCCTGAATGGAGAACAGCGTGTTCTTCCCGAGGATGGTGTTGGGGCCGTGCTTGAACTCGGCGGCATCGTAGCCCTCGGCGTGGTTGAGGACCACTTCGCGAATCTTGAGGGCGCCTTCCCGGGCCAATCCGATGAGACCGGTGCCGAGGATGTGCAGGGAGGGTTCCAGGTAGAGGCGCTCCGCGGCTACTTCCACATCTGCTTCGCACAGGCGGAGGGTCTCGGCGATGAGGTCCTTCGCCCGCTCCAGGTTCGCGGCGATCTTGCGTTCCGTGAGGGAGAAGGAGGCCGCCAGCACATAGAGAATGGCCACCTGGTTAATGAAGCTCTTGGTGGCGGCCACGGCAATCTCGGGCCCGCAGAGAATGGGCAGGTAGAACTCAGTCAGCTCCTGGGGGATGCGGCTGTTCTCGTTGTTCACCAGGGCGATGCGCCGGAGACCCGGCACCCGGGCGCGGACGTCCGTGAAGATATCCACCAGGTCCTTCGTTTCGCCGGACTGCGTGATGCCGATGAGCAGGTCCCTGGCCTGAAGCGTGTTCAGGTACATGGACCGGAACATGCCCGGGTTGCACGGGAACACGGCCACGCCCGAGAGGTTGTTGAAGAAGGTGGCGGCCACCAGGGCGGCGTGGAACGACGTGCCCGAGGCCACCAGGAAGACGCGGCCGCCCTCTTTCTGGGTTTCGCGGATGGCCTGCACCAGCTCCATGAGGTGGCGCGTGACCCGGCGACGCTTCTTCCACACGAAGAGCAGATCGAAGAGGGCCAGGGTGTCCTGAGCCTCGGGAGCGAGGCGGCCCAGATCGGCCATGAGCTGGCGCTCGTCGGACACGGGCTGGCCCTGGTGGGCGTGGAGGATCTCCGCATGGGGCTTCACGCGGGTGGCCAGTTCCCGCTGGGTGGGATCCGCAAGGAGCGCCTTGAAGGCCGCAGCCAGGGCGGCCTCGTCAGGCGCCCCGTAGAGGGCCAGCACCTTGTCCACCAGGGCCTTGCAGAGGTCCTTGCGATCCTCGAAGGCCCCGAACAGGCCCTCGGTCTCCGGGGTGCGGAAGTAGTAGCGCAGCACCTCGTCCAGGTTGTCCGGGGCCGAGGCGATCTCCTGCTCCATGAAGTAGCGGAAGGGGGGCCGCAGGCCCGTGTCGCGGACATTGAGCTTGGAGCGTTTGGGGCGGGGCACGGAGAAGGAGAAGTCCTTT
>JANXYT010000390.1 GCA_025355915.1 Holophagaceae bacterium | reverse complement strand
ACATCGAACCCACCCCCAACCCCGACGCCCTGAAGTTCCTGGTGCATCCAGCCATCCTCAAGGCGGGATCCCGATCTTTCAAGGATTTCGGGGCCGCCGTGAGGATGGCTGGATGCACCAGGAACTTCAGGGCGTCGGGGTTGGGGGTGGGTTCGATGTTGATGACCTTGGGCATGGCAGGCTCCCAGTAAAGTTTACCAAATTCGTCAGGATTTTCGAGGCCTCATACTGGAATCCACTCCCGGAGCATCCGTGACCCGACCCAAGGCCCTGCTGAGCTGGTCCAGCGGCAAGGACGCCGCCTGGGCGCTGCATGTGCTCCGTCAGGCCGGGGAGGTGGAGGTGGTGGGTCTGCTCACCACCACCAATGCCGCCTTCGACTGCGTGGCCATGCATGGCGTCCGGGAAACCCTGCTGGAGGCCCAGGCGGAGGCCGCGGGCCTGCCCCTGTGGAAGGTGCCGCTGCCCTGGCCCTGCCCCAACGAGGCCTATGAGGCGCTCATGGCCAAGGCCTGCGCCCAGGCGGTGGCTGAAGGGGTCGAGGTGATGGCCTTCGGTGACCTGTTCCTGGAAGACGTGCGGGACTACCGGATCCAGAAGCTGGCGGGGACGGGCCTCAAGCCCATCTTCCCCATCTGGGGCCCGGACACGGCCACCCTCGCCCGGGACATGGTGGCGGCGAGCCTGAAGGCCACCCTGGTCTGTGTGGACCCCCGGGTTCTGGATGCATCCTTCGCGGGTCGTGCTTTCGACGCGACCCTGCTGACGGAGCTTCCACCCTCCGTAGATCCCTGCGGCGAGCGGGGGGAATTCCACACCTTCGTTTGGGACGGACCGATGTTCCGCCATCCCATTCCGATCCGCCCGGGTGAAGTGGTCGAACGGGATGGCTTCGTCTTTGCCGATCTGGTGCCCGCATGAGCGCCCTGGAACCCATGGGAGCCACCCTGATGGACCCCGGCAAACCGCTCATCCTGGTGACCGGCGCCACGGGCTACATCGGGGGCCGTCTGGTCCCCCGGCTACTGGCTGCGGGGCATCGGGTTCGCTGTCTCGCCCGCAATCCGGGCCGTCTGGCGGGCCGACACTGGCCCGGGGCCGACGTGGTCAAGGGCGATGTGTCCGACCCCGTTTCCCTCGAATCCGCCCTTTCCGGCGTGTCGCAGGCCTACTACCTGGTGCATGCCATGGGGGAGGACCGTCCGGATTTCCGGGGGCGAGACCTGCGCCATGCCCTCACCTTCGCCGAGGCCTGCGCGAAGGCCGGGGTGCGGCGGATCATCTACCTGGGGGGCTTGGGGGACCCCACCCACCACCGCAGCGACCATCTGGCCAGCCGCCAGGAGGTGGGAGCCGCCTTGGCTTCCTCCGGATTGCCGGTGCTGGAATTCCGAGCCGCGGTGATCGTGGGCAGCGGGAGCGCCAGCTTCGAAATGGTCCGCCACCTGACCGAGCGCCTGCCCATCATGATCACGCCGCGCTGGGTGAACACGCGCTGCCAGCCCATCGGCGTCCGCGACGTGCTGGCGTACCTCACGGAGGCCCTTGAGCATCCCGAAGTGCGGGGAATCTTCGAAATCGGCGGGAAGGATGTCCTCGACTACCGGACGATGATGCTGGGTTATGCCGAAGCCCAGGGCCTGCGCCGCATCATCGTGCCCATGAATGTCCCGTTTCCGATTCTTTCGGTGCTCTGGGTGGATCTGGTGACGCCCATTCCCATGGCCCTGGCAGGGCGGTTGGTGGAAGGCATGACCACCGAGGTGGTGGTCCACGATCCCCGCGCCCTGGAGGTCTTCCGGGTGAAGCCCATGACCTACCGTGAGGCCCTGGCCCTGGCCCTGCAGCGCCTGGACGAGGATGCGGTGGAGACCACCTGGGCCTCCAGCCTCGCGGGTGAGCCCGAGGGGCCGGCCCTGAGTTCCCATGAGGGCCTCCTGCTGGAGCGTCATTCCCGCCACGTGAAAGCTCCCCCTCATGCCGTGTTCCAGGCATTCTGCGGCTTGGGGGGTGAAAACGGCTGGCCCGCGGGCAACTGGCTGTGGCAGATCCGGGGCTTCCTGGACCGGGCCGTGCGCGGCATGGGGATGCGCCGGGGGCGACGGCATCCGCGGGAACTCCGCGTGGGCGACCCCGTGGATTTCTGGCGGGTGGAGGCCCTGGAACCGGACCGGCTCCTCCGTCTCCGGTCCGAAATGCGGCTGGACGGCCACGCCTGGCTCCAGTTCACCGTATTGCCGGAAGGGACCGGCTCGCGACTGGAGCAGACCGCCTTCTTCGAGCCCCATGGCCTGCTGGGCTTGCTCTACTGGTATTCGGTCCTGCCCTTCCACCTCTTCGTGTTCCCCGGCATGATCCGGGCCATCAAGAAACGGGCGGAATCCAGCGTGTGACAATGGCGCGAGGACGGTGACCATGCACGATGCGCAACGCGATGCCTGTGTGACCGCGGCCCAGGCCGGGGGCAAGGTGCTGCTGGGCTACTTCCGCAAGCTCGATCCCGCCACCATCACCGAGAAGACCAAGAACGATGTGGTGAGCGATGCCGACCGCGCCGCCGAGGCCACCATCCGCGCCGAACTGGCAGCTCGATTTCCAGAGTACGGATTCCTGGGCGAAGAGGGCGGGTTCATCCCGCCCGAAGCGCGGGGGGGTGGGGTGGGAAGCTCCACTTCCGCGAGTTTGGCGAGCGGGAGCGTTGCGCTGGGCGCCACGCGATCGGTGGAGCAGAGGCCCGCAGGGCCGGGCGGTTCCACCACAGAACATCGCTGGATCGTGGATCCCCTGGACGGCACCCTGAACTTCGTCCAGGGCTTCCCCCACTGGTGCGTCTCCGTGGCCCTCTGGGACGCGGAAGGCCCCGTGGCGGGCTGCGTGCTGGATCCCCTGCGGGACGATTGCTTCGTGGCCGTGCGGGGCCTGGGCGCCACCTGGAACGGCAAGCCCATGCGCGTGTCGCAGCAGGCGGGCCTCGATGGCGCCTTCCTGGCCACGGGCTTCGCCTTCCAGCTGGGCGATCGCTGGCCGAAGTTCAACGCGGCCCTGGGCCGGGTATTTCCCCGCGCCAAGGGCATCCGCCGCGCCGGCAGCGCCGCCCTGGATCTGGCCCACGTGGCCTGCGGCATCTTCGACGGCTACTTCGAGCTGGGCCTCAAACCCTGGGATATCGCCGCCGGTGCGCTGCTGGTGCAGGAGGCGGGCGGCATCATCACGGACTGGGAAGGCGGGCAGGGGTGGTTTGAGAGCGGGAACCTGGTGGCTGGGACCTCAGGCGTGGCGCGGGAGCTTCTCGGTAGCCTCAAACCCTGAAATAAAAGATTCACCACGAAGATACGAAGCTAGGAAGAAAAGCCACAAGAGCCGTTCTTCCCACCTTCGTGCCTTCGTGGTAGATCCTTTTCTCGATTAAGCCTCGACCTGCGCCTTCCGGCTGCTGACGACGACGTAGACGCACAGCGCCGTGAGGGCGGCGATGGCGATCCATTCGCCCAGGGCACCTTCGGTGGCGGCTTCGCTGAGGATGGGGAAGCCGTCGCGCCAGCGCATCTTCACCAGGGCGGCGACCACGCCCATGATGGCGCCGCCGGCCATGAGGCCGCTGGCGATGAGGACGCCGCGGTTCTCGCGGGCCTTGGCGATGGCATCGGTATCCCCGGCCTTCTTGCGGTTGACCAGGTGGGCCAGGATGCCGCCCAGCAGCAGGGGCGTGTTCAATTCAATGGGCAGGTACATGCCCAGGGCAAAGCCCAGGGCCGGCACGTTGAGAACGCGGAGGATCAGGCTGAGCACGGCGCCGAGGCCGAAGAAGTACCAGCGCAAAGGCATGGCGGTGGTGCCGAAGACGCCCTCGAGGATGGCCTGCATGGCGCTGGCCTGGGGCGCGGGCACGTTCTTGCTCCCGAAGCCCTGGTGGGCCAGGATCCACATGGCGAGGCCCGTGAACAGGG
>JANXYT010000378.1 GCA_025355915.1 Holophagaceae bacterium | reverse complement strand
CACGAATAAAAAATTGCTTTTCTATCTCAGCGCGGCTTCGCATTTATTGAATGGATCAAAACCAACCGCCGCGCTGAGCCAGAGGGAACCTACCCCTCCGTCTCCACCACCTTCTCCAACGACTTGTGCTCCTCGACGAAGAAGTCCATGGCCTTCTTCAATGAATCCGTCATGGAAACCGTGGGCTGGAAGCCGAAGGTGTTCTGCATGCGCTTGATGCTGGGGGTGCGATGGGCCACATCCTGGTAGCCCTTGCCGTAGAACTCGCCGCTTCCGGTTTCCACCGTGCGACCCTCGGGGATGCCGCGCTCGATGCGGAAGGGATGGTCCTTCCAGATGGCGATCATCATCTCGGCGATCTCGCGGACGCTGAAGTCGTTGACGGGGTTCCCGATGTTGAAAATCCCCCCGTCGGCCTTGCCGCCTTCGTTGCGCAGGATGGACATGAGGCCGTCCATGGCGTCGCTCACGTCACAGAAGCAGCGGCGGGCATGGCCGCCGTCCACCAGATTCAAGGGCTCGCCGTTGAACAGGTTCCAGCTGAACTGGGTCACCAAGCGACTGCTGCCCTCCTTGGCGGTGTTCAGGCTGTCGAGTTTGGGGCCCATCCAGTTGAAGGGGCGGAAGAGGGTGAACCTCAGGCCCTGCTGAAACCCGTAGGCCCAGATCACGCGGTCGAGCAGCTGCTTGCTGGTGCTGTAGATCCAACGGTTCATGGGGATGGGGCCGGTCACCAGCGGGGACTCGTACTCGTCGAATTCCTCATCGGGGCACATGCCATAGACTTCCGAGGTGCTGGGGAAGACCACGCGCCGCTTGTACTTCACGCTGTGGCGGACCACCCGGAGGTTCTCCTCGAAATCCAGCTCGAAGACCCGCAGGGGGTCGGTGACATAGACCTTGGGGGTGGCAATGGCGACCAGGGGCAGTACCACGTCGCACTTCTTGATGTGGTATTCGATCCACTCCTTGGAAATGGTCACGTCGCCCTCGACGAAATGGAAGCGCGGGTTGGCCAGATGCTCGGCTACCTTGTGGGCGCCGAGGTCCATGCCATAGACCTCCCAATCCGTGTCCGCCATGATGCGGTCGATCAGGTGGGATCCGATGAATCCATTGACACCGAGAATGAGGACTTTCACGAGAGCTCCTTGCGCAAACGTTTCAGTCTAGCCGCTTGGAATCGCGTGCGCAGCACCCGCCTACTTCAACCAGCCCTTTCGCCGGAACCAGGCCCAGATGGCCAGGGCCGTGAGGACCATGGCGGCGATCACCAGCGGATACCCGAAGCGGTGCTCCAGTTCAGGCATCCGCCGGAAGTTCATGCCGTAGACCCCGGCGATGAAGGTGAGCGGCAGGAAGAAGGCGCTGAAGATGGTGAGCACGCGCATGACTTCGTTCGTGCGTTGGCTGGCCAGGTTGATCTCCAGGTGCATCAGGTGGGTGGCATTTTCCAATAGCTCGTCAGCCCAGGTATGGAGGCGGTCCGCCTCCTCCACCACGTCCGCCAGCAGACCCTGGTCGTCCCGGGCCTGCGCCTTCATGGGGCCCAGGGCCGCCACGGTCCGCCCCAGGGTTCGCATGATGACGGCGCAGCGGCGCTTGAGCCCATAGACCTGCTTGATGCCCAGATGCGGAACTTTCCGGCTGAAGAGGGCCGCCTCGATGTGATCCAGCTTCTCCTCGCTCTCCTTCAGTGGTTCGTCAAAGGATTTCACCGCACCCGCGCAGAGGGCCAGGGCCAGCTGTTCCGGGCGGAGGGCGGGGCCCACGGCCACCTGGGCCGCGACCGCCACAAAGAAGGGCTGCTCCCGGCGATGGACCGTGATGAGGGCGCCCTCCATCAACAGCACGACCAGGCGCCGGGTCATGGCCTGGATGGTGTCACCGCGCTTGGCCACCTCGTCGTAGGCCCGGAGGATCAGCAACTGCTGGCCCGGCAGCCGCTCGAATTTGGGCAGGTGCGGCTGATTGAGGAAGTCCCGCAGCACCGCCGGGAGGAGGCCGTAGCGGGAACCCACTTCCTCCATTTCGGTCGCCGTTGGATCCACCAGGTCGACCCAGACGAAGGCGGAACCTTCAGGCAGCGGAAGGGTGCGCAGCATCAGGACACCCGGCAGACCACTTTGCCGAAGCCGTTTCCGGCCTCCAAGTGGCGCTGCGCTTCGGGGTACTCCGCCAAGTCGAAGGTGCGGTCGATGACCGGCCGGAAGGGCGGGTTGGTGGGATTCCGCTGCAGCAGCGAAAGCTGGGTCCAGAGGTGTTCGCGGCGGCCCATGTAGGAGCCGCGGATCTGAATCTGCTTGGCGAAGAGGGCGCGCAGATCAAACGCCGTTTCCCGGCCCGTGGTGGCGCCGCAGGTGACGATGCGGCCGCCCCGGGCGCAGACCGCAAGGCTGGTGCCCCAGGTGGCGGCGCCCGTGTGCTCGAACACCACATCCACGCCACGCTTGCCCGTCAGGTCACGCACCTTGGCGGCCAACGCCTTGAGGTCGCCCCGGACGATCACATGCTCGGCGCCCAGTTCCCAGCACCGCATGGCCTTGGCCTCGCTGCCCACCACGGCGATGGCGAAGCCGCCGAGGGCCTTCACCAGCTGGATGGCCGCGCTGCCCACGCCGCTGCCGCCACCCCAGACCAGCACGGTCTCACCGGGCCGCAGCGCCACCTTATGGACGAGCATTTCCCAGGCGGTGAGAAAGACCAGGGGGAAGGCCGCCGCCTGCTCGAAGCTCCAGTTGCCGGGGATGGGCAGCAGGTTCGCTGCGGGCACCAGCACGTGCGTGGCCGCCGTGCCATCGCAGCTGTGGCCCAGCACACCGTAGGTCGGACAGAGCATGTCATCGCCGCGCAGGCAGGCCGGACACACGCCGCAACTGAGACCCGGCGCGATCATCACGCTGCCGCCGAGTTCCACACCCGGAGGCAGGGTGGTGCCCGCGCCCACGGCCTCAAGCACACCGGCGCCATCGCAGCCCGGCGTAACCGGCAAGGGTAACGGATACCCCGGGATTCCCACCGTGGTCCACAGGTCCAGACGGTTCAGGGCCATGGCCTTCAGTTCGAGCCGCACCCAACCGGGCTTGGGATCAGCGGGCATGAAGGATTCACGCACCGGAGAGCCGGCAGGACCGTGCTGGTTGACACGGAAATGGAAGGCTTCGGCCATGGGGACCTCCTAAGACAAAGGCTCACGAGAGATAACGAGAACCAAGAATTTTCACCCCCAAGACACCAGGACACCAAGAACTGAAAACAATGTCTTTGTTTTTCTTGGTGCCTTGGTGCCTGGGTGGTGATCTTTGTCTTGAGACTTCTCGAATCACTCCGACTTGAGCGACCGCGTCATCAGCCGCCGCACGGCCTCCTGGGGCGATTCGCCGTTGAGGAGCCGCTGCACCTCGGCGGCGATGGGCAGGTCGAGGCCATGCGCCTTGGCCAGGGCCAGGGCCGCCTCGGTGGTGAACATGCCTTCGATCACCTGGCCGCCGAGGGCATCCCGGGCGGCGTCCACGCTGTTCCCCTTCCCCACCAGCTCGCCGAAGGTGCGGTTGCGGCTCTGGGGGCCCGTGGCCGTGAGCAGCAGGTCGCCCATGCCGGCGAGGCCCATCACCGTGGACGACTGGCCACCCAGCACCTCCACGAGCCGGGCCATTTCGGCCAGCCCCCGGGTGATGAGCGCCGCGCGGGCGTTGTAGCCCAGTTGCAGGCCATCGACCAGGCCCGCCGCGATGGCGAGGACATTCTTCAGCGCGCCGCAGAGTTCCGTGCCCAGCACGTCCCGGCTGAGGTAGATGCGCAGCTTCTCGGAGGAAAGCTGCGCCTGGAGGGCTTTCGCGCGCGCCTCGGACACCGTGAGCGGCAGGGCCAGCACGATGGCCGTGGGCACGCCCAGGGACACCTCGTCCGCAAAAGAGGGCCCGGACAGCGCGCCCACGGGGACGTCCAGCACGCCCGTCAGCGCCTGGGACAAGGTCTGATGGGTGCTCTGCAGGATGCCCTTGCTGACGTGGATCACCAGCTCGGGACCCTTCGGCGCGCGGGGAAGCAGGGCGCGCCAGGCATCGGGCGTCACCTGAGTGGGCATGGCGGAGATCCACAGGGGCGCCGCGAATGCTTCGACCGGATTGTCGGAAGTCTGGAGGCCTTCGGGGAACTCGACATCCTTCAACCGCAGGTGGCGGCGGGTGGCGGCCATCTGGGCCATTTCGTCCGGGAAATTGCCCCACAGCGCCACCTTCGCGCCCGCCCGGGCCCAGGTGATGGCCAGGGCCGTGCCCCAGGCGCCGGAACCGAAGACGCCG
This sequence comes from Holophagaceae bacterium, assembly GCA_025355915.1. Taxonomy (GTDB): domain Bacteria; phylum Acidobacteriota; class Holophagae; order Holophagales; family Holophagaceae; genus Geothrix. The sequence goes on along the minus strand of JANXYT010000378.1, from coordinate 1,976 downwards.
ATATCCGCGCGGCTAGCCATGGGCGTCCTCCTTCTTGAGGCCCCAGAGAGGCGATTCGGTGCCTTTCAGGAGGCGACGGATGTTCTCGTGGTGCTTGAGGATCACGACGAGGACGATGCCAAACCAGAGAAGGATGACCAGCGGCGTGGCGCCCATCCATATGAGGGTGACGGGAAGGGCCGCCGCGGCCATCACACTGCCCAGACTCACGTACCGGAAAGCCAGCACCAGCACGATGAACACCCCCAGGGCCGGCAGCACCATGCTGGCGCGGAAGGCCAAGGCCACGCCCAGGGCCGTGGCCACTCCCTTGCCGCCCTGGAACTTGAGCCAGGGCGTGAACACATGGCCCAGCACCGCACAAAGAGCGAGCAGGGATAGGGCCAATTCCCCCAGGCCGAACTGCTTGCCCAGAAACACCGGCAGGAAACCCTTCGCAATATCCAGCAGCAAGGTGACGAAGCCCAGAGCCTTGCCGCCCACGCGGCTCACGTTGGTGGCACCGATGTTCCCGCTGCCGTGCGCGCGGACATCCCCCTTCCCGGCCAGCTTCACCAGCACAAGGCCGAAGGGGATGCTGCCGCACAGAAAGGCGCCAAGGCACCAGAGGACCAGGGAAGGCAAGGAAATCGAGGCCATGAAGGCAGTGTATCAGCGGCCTTCGACCATCGCCCGCCGCAGCAGATCCAGGGCCTGGGCGGTGCTGCGCACCTGCACATCCACACGATCCCCGGCCAGCTTGGGCGATCGAATCTCGGTCCCGGCAGGCCCGGAAAGGGCGATGAAGACGGTTCCCACGGGGGCGGCCCCCTCCAGGCCGGGGCCGGCATTGCCGCAGATGCCCAAAGCCCAGGTGGCGCCCAGGCGCTTGCGCGCGGCCTCCGCCAGCGCGACCGCGCAGGCTTCCGACACCGTGCCCACCCTGGCGAGCCAAGCCGGATCCAGGCCCAAAAGCGCGGCCTTGGCTTCGACGGTGTAGACCGTGGCACCTCCTAGGAATGCCGCGCTGGCCCCCGGAATGGCGGTGAGGCGGGAGGCCAACAGCCCGCCGGTCATGCTCTCGGCCACGGCCAGGGTTTCGCCCCGGGCCTGGAGGAGGTCCAAGACCGAATGCTCCAGATTCCCGTCGCCGATGGAGGCCAGATCCTCGCCGAGTATCGGTGCGAGCTCCGCCCTGGCGGCCTCCAGGTCAGCCGGGTCCGCCCCCCGGATCAGCAACTCCACCTGGGTGAGGCTGGCGAGGATGGTCCACTCAAGGTGGCCATGCCGCTCGCGAACGTCCCGGATGCGCTCGTCCAGGGCGCTCTCGGGAACGCCCGCCACCACCATTCGAAGCGTATGGATCGCCCGGCCTGCCAGGAGCCGGAGGCGCGGTTCGACCTGCTCCTCCCACATGCGCTTCATCTCGCGGGGAACCCCAGGCAGCATCACGATCCGGACCCCGGGATGGTGCGGCGGATACTGCCACCACACGCCCGGGGCGGTCCCCACCGGGTTGCGCAGCGCTTCTGCGCCGGCCGGGATGAGGGCCTGCTTGAAGTTCGCCTGGGGAGGCACCCGGTTCCGGGCGGCGTAGAAGGCCAGGATGTCTTCCCGACTCCGGGCGTCTTCCTTCAGCTCCGCCCCGAGCAACTCGGCGAAACACTCCTTGGTGAAGTCGTCAAAGGTGGGACCCAGGCCACCGGTGATCAGGATCAGGTCCGACCGACCCAGGGCCTCCCGGAACAACACGGCCAGATCCGCCCTGGTGTCCCCGACCACCGTCTTGCGGTGGAACCCCAGGCCCAGGTCCGCCAGCCGTTCGCCCAGCCACACGGAGTTGGTGTCGACGCGACGCGTGGTGAGCAGTTCCGTGCCGATGGCGATGCATTCAATGCGCATGACTGGAATGGAACCATGGGACGGGGAAAGCTCCAGCCACCTCATGAGTCCAGCCACCGCTGCACCGCCCAGCGCCCGGCCCAGAGCCCGAAGCC
>JANXYT010000375.1 GCA_025355915.1 Holophagaceae bacterium | reverse complement strand
GTAGATCAGTCCGCAGGAGGCGATGAGCAGCACGCTGAGGAAGAGCAGGGGTGCCTTCAGCGTGGGTTGAGCTTGTTCGATTGGTTCAGACATGTTGGGGATCAAAAAGCAAAGGATTCACCACGAGGACACGAAGACAGGAAGAAAAGCGGGATTGAATAGGTCAATGCATTTCTTTCTTGGCGCCTTGGCGGGCATCCGTTTTTATTTTGTTTTCGCGTCTTCGTGTCTTCGTGGTGGATCTGTAGCTGTTCGGATTCACCCATGGATCGCGGCGGCGATGATGATGCTGATGCCGAGGATGAGACAACCGAGAACAATCCCGAGGGCGGTGTTCTGGTCATCCTCCATCTCTTTGCGGAGCGAGAAGGGCAGCACCTTCACAAGGAAGAGCCACACCAGGCCAAGGATGACGAGGCCGAGAACGGAAAAAATGGCAGCGACGAGGAGCTGGTGCAGCATCTGGTTCGTGATCATCACTTGCCTCCGTGAAAGCCGTTGTTGTGCAGGAAGGTGCGGTAGGCGCCGGGGGTCTGGCGCACGCTGGGCGGCAGGTCGGCACGGCGGCGCTGGCCGAAGAACTCCCGGCCAAAGAAGCCATTGGCGACCATCAGGCTGAAGCCGCCCCCGAGGAAGAGCAGGTAGAGGATCCGCATCATTCGTCACCGTCCTGGGGAGATAAGTTCGTGCCGTACATGCTCTCCTGCCAACGTCGGCCTTCGAAGGCCGCCATGCGGAAGACCATGAGCAGGGGCACCAGGAGGATGGCCAGCAAGGCGAGGCCGGGGTACAACCACCGCATGACGCCTTGGCGAAGCTGTACGTCCACGGTCCGCACGGGCGGTACCTTTCCGTCCCATTGGGGGGCCAGGCGCAACACATAGGTGCCCGCCGGTACGGCGCTCAGGAAGACTGTCTGGCCCTGGGCACCCTCATTCCAGGATTCGCCGCCATCCACCCCGTGGTAGTAGCTGGACTCCACCAGGAAGAGTTCCGCCACACCGGTGGTTTCGCTCACCAGGGCACCCTCGACGGCGATCCAGCTGTTGTTGACGGGGGCGCTGAGGGTAAACGCCAGGTTGCGGTGACCGTCTTTGACGTCGATGGGTCCAGAGAAATAGACGGGTTCCTGCGCTTCGGCCGGGGTGCGAATCCCGGGCGCCTGGGACGGTGCCGGCCTCCGTCCAGGGATGGCCCTGCGCAGACCTTCCGCTGCCTCGGGCTGGACGCGCGCCATTTCGTAGAGGTCAAGCCGTTGCCGGAACAGCTCGACATTGCGATGGGTCATGGACTCAGCCATGACGAGAATCAGCAGAAGCCCCAGGGCACCCACCAGCCAGAGGATGGATTTCCTGAGGGCCACTTTGTGGGGATTGGGCTGGAACGAGGCGATGCCGGTTGGGGAAGGGGGGGCGCTTTCGAGCTTGAAGGCCGACCAGACCTCCTCCGGCTCCAGGTAGGTGGACTGGCTCCAGTTCACCTCTTCGCCGCCGCCCTTGTGCGACTGCCGTTCGCGGGTGAGGCTGCGGGGCGGGGCCACGAATTCGGTGACCTGCACCTGCTCGCCCTGTTCCACGGCCCAGTAGAACTCGCCCCACACGCCCTCGACCACGGCGGCCACATCCTGGAACCGCCGCCAGTTTGTGCCCAGGGCGCTGAGGTTCTTCTGGCCTTCGCGGGCCTGCGGAATCTCCCCGGGCGGCACCGCCAGGGCCAGGCTCCAGTGGCCCTCGCTTTGCACGAGCCACTGGAAGCCGTGGCGGCTGTCCAGCAGCAGGTACTCGTTCCAGGGATAGGCCGTGCCCTCGACGGTGCAGCTCCGGCGCAGCTGGCCGATGCAGATGACCTTCTCACCCTTCAGCAGGCCGTCGGCACCCAGGGGGAGCACCACGTCCTGGTGGGGCTGCCGCAGGCTTTTGAGAAAGGCGAGCTTGCCGTTCTCCGCCGCCAGCAGGCTGCCGCAGCTGGGGCAGCCCACGCGCTGGGTCAGGTCCGGCGCTCGCAGGGCCAGGGCGCCGCCGCACTTGGGGCAGTTGAGGTTCTGGGTACCCACCTTGAGCGGCTTTCGGGTGCCCCCCTGGATGCCCAGATCGGCCAGCGCGATCTCGCGGCCGAGAAAGAACAGCGGCGGCTCCTCGCTGTAATCCAACGTGGCGAAGGCGCCG
>JANXYT010000369.1 GCA_025355915.1 Holophagaceae bacterium | reverse complement strand
TGAACCTCTGCACCAACGCCAGCCATGCCATGCAGGGCCAGGCGGGCCGTCTGACCGTTCGGCTCAAGGCGGAGCAGCTGCCCCCCACCCCCTGCGCCATGAACATCCTGCTGCCCGAGGGCGACTACCTGTGCCTGGAAGTGACGGATACGGGCAGGGGTATCGCGCCCGAGCACCTGGACAAGATCTTTCTCCCCTTTTTCACGACCAAGTCGGCGGGAGAAGGTACCGGCCTGGGCCTGTCCGTCAGCCATGGCATCGTCAGCGCCATGGGCGGTGGCATCCAGGTGGCGAGCCAGCCCGATGTGGGCACCACCTTCAGGGTGTACCTGCCCGTTCTGGCCGAAGTGACCACCCTCGCAGAGACCGGGGTGGAGGAAGCCCCCCATGGACTGGGGCACATCCTCCTGGTGGATGATGAAGAAGCCCTCCTGCGGGTCTTCCACAGCAGCCTCGTCGGCATGGGCTTCCAGGTCTCCTCCTACCGCCAGTCCGAAGGGGCGCTGCAGGCCTTCCAGCGCGATCCGGGAGGGTTCCAGGTCCTGGTCACGGATTTCGCGATGCCTGGCCTCTCGGGCGTCCAGCTGGCCGAGGCCATCTGGGCCGTAAACCCGGCCTTCCCGGTCATCCTGCTCACGGGGAGCCCCGACCACGGCCAGACCCCTGCCATCGCGGGGGAGACCGGCTTCCTGGCCTGTGTGGCCAAGCCCATCGGGCCGAAGGACCTCGCGAAGGCCATCCTGAAGGTGCTGCCCCTCCTGGACCGCCGCAACCAGATCGGTCCGCCGTGATACGGCGGCCAAGCACCACTTGCGGTATCCCATCCCCGATCCTTGCTCGATGAGGGCCCACTCAACCCAGGAAGGAGGCATTTCCACCATGCATCCCCCGAGCCGCTGTAACCCCTGGGCCGCTCCTCTGGTCGGCTTCCTGCTGGTCACGGGATTGACCATGCTTCCCCTGGGCTGCAGGAAGAAACCAAGCGGCCCTGTGGTTCCCCCGGTGCCCATCACCATCGCCTGCCCGCGGAACATCTCCGCCGGCCTTGTCATCATTGCGAACGGGAAGGGCCATCTGGCCCGTGACGGTGCCCCGACCACCCTCCGCCCCTTCGAATCCGGGAAGGCCGCGCTTGAGTGCATGTTGAGTGGTGGCGCTGATCTTGCCGTGGTGGCGGAGACGCCCGTGGCCCATGCCATCCTGGAGGACAGCAAGCTGAAAATCCTGGCCTGCATCCATCAGTCGAATGGGGATCTGGCCCTTGTGGCTCGAAAGGACAAGGGGATCCATGCGCCAGCGGACCTGCGCGGCAAGCGGATCGGGTTCGCTCAGGGGACCAACGGACACTACTTCCTGGATACCTATTGTCTGGTGAACCGGATCCATCCTGAAGCGTTCCGGTCCGTCGACCTGTCCCCCCTCCAGCAGCGCACAGCTCTACTGGAGGGGCGCGTCGACGCGGTGAGCACCTGGGAGCCCCATGTGACGATCCTGGCCAAGGCGCTCGGCCCCCAGGCCGTCGTGATCCGGGAAGCATTCATCTTTACCCAGTGCATCTTCGTGGTCGCCCGCCCCGAATTCATTCGCGACCATCCAGCCCAGGTGCAGGTGCTCCTCGAAGGCCTGTGCTCGGCCCTGGATGACCTGTCCCGTTCGCCCCGGGAAGCGCGGGACCTGGTGGCTGCCTATGCCCAGGTGGAGCCCACGCTGGTGGAACGGTCCTTCGCGGGCCGGACCTTCGACGTCAGATTGGACCAGTCACACATCCTGAGCCTTGAAAACGGGTGCCACTGGTTTGCGGATTCCAGCGCGGTGTCCAGGCGCACGATTCCGGAGGTGCTGCCCTTCTTCCATCTGCCGGGGCTGCTCGAAGTCCGGCCCCAGGGGGTCCAGATCATCCGCGACCAAGAAGGAGGGCGGCCATGAAGATCCTGACCGCCCTCAAGCTCACTTCTTCCATTTCGATCTTCATGATGGTGGGTTCGGCGGTGGGTTCGGCGCTGTCCTTCGCCTGGCTGCGCGAGGCCAGCCTTTTTGAGGTGCTGCTGATCGATCTCCAGGCGGACGTCTTTGAACGCACGCAGCTCAGGGACGATTTTCTGCTCATTGGCCGACAGGAGGCCTTCCAGCGCTGGCAACAGAAATCAGCGGAGACTGGGCGCCACCTCAAAGTTTTGTCAGGGAGGCCCTTGCCAGCCTCTGGTGCAGCCCTTTTGGAGCGGATCAACCGGACATTCGAGGCCACCATGGTGCTCGTGCCCCGGATCGCGGAACTCAGGGCCTCCGCGACGGGGGACGCAGCCGTAAGGAAGGGGACCGAGGCCATCGAGCGGAGGTTGACGAACCAGGTGCTCGTGGAAAGCTACCTGTTGTCCGACTCCACGAAGCTGCTGCTCCTGGAGGCCCGCAG
>JANXYT010000361.1 GCA_025355915.1 Holophagaceae bacterium | reverse complement strand
AATGGACATGGCCATCGGGGCTCTTTTCATGCTCGGGATCGGGCCACACGGCGCTGAGCATCGGGTCCAGCGTGAAGCTGACAAACAGCGACACAGTGACGGCGAAGGCCACCACGATGCCGAAGGGGAAGAAGAACTTGCCCACGATGCCGCCCATGAAGGCCACGGGCACGAACACGGCAAGGATGGACAGGGTCGTGGCGATGACCGCCGGGCCGATCTCCGCCGTGCCCTCCCGGGCGGCGGTGACATGGTCCTTGCCCATTTCAGCGTGTCGCGTGATGTTTTCGCGAACCACGATGGCATCGTCGATGAGGATGCCGATGGCCAGGCTGAGACCCATCAGGGTCATGGTATTGAGGGTGAAATCCAGGGCCCGCATGACGATGAATGTCGAAATCACGGACACCGGCAAGGTCAGGCTGGTGATGAGGGTGGACCGCCAGCTCTTCAGGAAATAGAAGACGATGATGACCGTGAGGAGGCCGCCCACATAGATGGATATGTTCACGTCCTCCACGTTGTTGATGATGAAGCGGGCATTGTCCTTGGCCGTGACCACCTCCACGCCCTGTTTCTGCAGGTCGGGTTTGAGCTCCTCCAGGGCTTTCTCGACAGCGGTCACCATGGCCACGGTGTTGCCGCCGGTCTGCCGCTGGATCTCCAGGGCGACCACATCCTTGCCGTCCAGGCGGGCCAGGCTGCGGCGTTCCTTGATGCCGTCCACGATCGTCGCGACTTCCTGCAGCTCGATGGGACGGCCTTCCTTGTTGCCCACGATCACGTGGTTGAAGTCGCCCACGGACTTGGCCTTGGCATCCACCTTCACGGACACCTCGCGGCTGCCCTGGAGCAGGTTGCCGCTGGGGATGGCCATGGTGTCGCTGGCCAGGGCGCCCTTCACCGCCTGGAGCGACAGACCCTGGGCTTCCAGCTTCTGGGGATCGATCTGCACGAGGATTTCGCGGGTGCTCGCACCGGCCGGTTCCACCTTGCCCACGCCGGGGATGTTCTCGATGCGCCGCTTGAGAAAATCCTCAGCGATGCGGGTGAGCTCACGGTCGTTCATGTCCGCATGCTTGCCGTCCGGTTTCACGACGAGCGAAAGCACCGGCAGCTGGGCCGGATCGAATTTGGAGATGACCGGTTCCTCGATGTTGTTGGGGAGATCCCGGCGGATCTGTCCGATCTTGGTGCGCACATCGTTGAGGGCGTTGTCCACGTTGCGACCCAGGTGGAACTGGATCACGAGCGTGCCCAGGCCCTCCTGGCTGGTGGAGCTGATCTCTTTGATCTTCTCGATGGGGTTGACGGCCTCCTCGATCTTCCGCACCACATCCTGCTTGACGGACTCGGGGCTGGCGCCGGGGTAGATGACCGAGACGGTGACCGTGGGGATATCGGTATTGGGATACTGATCAATGCCCAGGCTCTTCACGGAGAAGAGCCCCAGCACCACCAGGGCCATCATGACGCAGACGGTGAAGACGGGTTTGCGGATGGAAAGGTCAGAGAGAAACATGGTTCACTTCCCGGCCGCGGGGGCGCTGCTCATCACGCGGAGCTTCGTGCCATCGGTCACCAGATCCTTGCCGCTGTCGATGACCTGGGCGCCGACACTCAGTCCGCTGATGGGCCGGAAGCCATCCTGCTCGGGCCCCACGACCACTTTCCGGCGATGAGCCACCGCTTGTTCGGCGATGTACAGCTCGGCATCCCGGTCCTGGGCTTTCAACAGAGTGGCTGGCAGGGCTGCGCTCTTGGTTTCACCTTCACCCAGAATGACGCCCTCCACGAAGATGCCGCCCTTGAGCAGGCCATCGGGATTGGGGACCTCCACCCGCACGCGCAGGGTGCGGCCGTCCTGGGAAAGACTGGGGCTCACCTGCGTGACTCGGCCCTCCACGAGACGATCCACGCCGATGGCCCGGAACGAGGCCCGCTGGCCCACCTTCACCAGGGCCATGGCTTCGGTGGGAAGGTCCGCCCGTATCTCCAGCTTGCGGTTGTCCACGACTTCGAAGGCGGTCTGGCCGGGACTCAACATCTCGCCAGGTTGCACCAGGCGCCGGGCCACCTGCCCCGCGAAGGGCGCGACAAGGCGGGCCTTCTTCAAGCGGAGGCGCGCCAGGCCCAGATTGCTTTCGGCGGCCTGGGCCGCGGCCTTGGTGGCGTTATAGGCCGTTTCGGCCTGTTGGGCCGCCTGCCGAGTGATGCTGCGCTTCTCCAGCAGGGCCACGGAGCGGTCGTTGTCGCGCTGCGACTGGAGCGCCTGGGCCTTGGCCTGGGTCAGCTGGGCTTCGGCCGCCTGGACGCCAAGCGCGTAGTCGTCCTCATCCTGGGCGCCCAGCAGCGCCCCGGCGGCGACGGCATCGCCCTCCTGCACGGCCACCCGGGTCACGCGGCCCGTTACCTCGGCCTTCAACTCGGCCCGGTTCACCGCCAGCAAGGTGCCGGTGAAGGCCACGGCTGGGCGGAAGGTCCGCTCCTGAACGTCGACCAGCGTGACGGCCACCGTGCCTTCGCCTTTGACGGTGACCTGATGCTTCAGCTCGCTGTTGCGCTGACTGCGATGGTAAGTGGCTGCCCCGGCAATGAGGGCGACGGGCAGAACCACGTAGAGAAGAAGGGTTTTGCGATTCATGGTCGGCTCCAAATGGTCATTGGGATCAAAGCGGGGGAAGGCCGAGGGATCGGCGCTGCTCGAAGCGGGCGGACCAGAGGCCCAGCTCGGCCCGGCGCCGCTGGCTTTCGGCCTGGCGTTCCGTGCGCTCCGCCTGCAGCAGGTCGAGGGAGGTGATGAGGCCCTGGTCGTAAGATTCGCGGCTCATGCGCAGCGCCTCCAACGTGGCGTCGTGAGCCTTCCGGGAGGCGTCATTCAGCGCGAGCGCCTTTTCCAGCTCACGATCAGAGGTGCTCTGTTCGATGGCCACGGATCGCTCACGATCGATGCGGGACTGCTTCACCTGCTCCAGCTGGGCCGTGTTCTGGGCCCGCTTGCCCGAACTCCGCAGCCCGTCGAAGACGAGAAACTTCATGGTGAGGCTCACCTTCCAGGTGTCGTAGGGCTCTTTGAACAGATTGTCCGACTTGCCCGCCTGGTAGCCGTAGCTGGCGCTGAGGTCGAACTTGGGGCGCAGGTCCGAGGTGATGATTTTTTCATTGGCCCGGTACATCGCTTCCTGTTGCTTCAGCTGGGCGAGCTCGCTGCGTTCCGTGCCCGCGGGCTTGGCCCCGGCCTCCGGCAGACCAAGCTGGCTGACCGCGATCGGCGTTTTGGGATCCAAGCCCAACTGCCCGTTCAGCACTTCCATGGCCCGCTTCACCTGGGCGTCGGCCTGGAGCGATTCGGGAATGACGGCCAGCAGCTCGCTCTCGGCCCGAAGGCGATCCAGCTCCGTGGCCGACTGGGCCTCGAGCTTGGCCAACACGTCCGACACGAACTGTTCCGCGGTCTTGCGCCGGGTCTCGATGACCTCCTGCTCCGCCTGGGCGGTCAGCACGCCCAGGTAGGCCTTGGCCACGCCGTGCAGGATGTCCAGCTCCGAGGTGGTATACGCAAAAGTGGCCTCTTTCTCGCCCATTTTCGCGATCTCGACTGCCGTTCCCAGCTTGCCCCAGTAGAAGAGGGGCTGGGTCAGGTTGGCCTGGCTGGTGTAGACGCTGCGGGCGCCCACCAGGGAGGTTGGCGAAATCCCGAAGGCCGCGGCGCTATCCGCAAAGCCGCTGTTGAGGATGGAGACATCCCGCGCGCGAGTGAAGTCGCCCACCAACGTGAGCTGCGGCAGGGCGTCGGCCCGAGTACTGGTGATGAGGCCGCGGCGCTCGTCCACGCGGGCCTTGGCGGCACGCAGCATGGCGTTCTCCGACCGGGCGCGGGACAGGGCCCCGGAAAGGTCCAGCGTCAGCGGCGAACGGGGAGCCTCAACCGGAGGTGGTGTCTGGGCGGGGGCCTGGAGGGCAGGTGGCGACATCAAGAGCATGGTCAATTCCTCGGTTGGGGAAAGGCCTCGGGAACGCCAAGTCCCCGCAGGCTGAAGTCGATGTGGTGCTGGATAACCCTGGACAGGTTCTCGGGATAGGCCGGGTTGCCCCGGACGAGGCGGATGATTCCCAGGGAATTCCGGAAGTGGATCATGAGCCCCTGGATGCTTACGCCCATGGCGAAGAGCGCGTCCTCGTCCAAGTCGGGCCGCAGGATCTGGAGGCAGTTCGTCAGGTAGGTGACGAAGGGTTGCAGGTGCTCCATCAGCAGGGCTGAGCAAGCCGGCCGGGGGGACTGCATCTCCCGGGCCATGAGGATCATGGCGGCTTCATCCACCGGGTCGGGCCCACCACAGGACATCAACTCGGTGATGAACGCCCGGATGAAGTCCTGGAACCCCTGAAGGGCGGCCTTTCGGGCCCCGGGGGATCCGGCCGGCGGAAGGCCCGCCAGTTTGGACACCGCCGAAACCTTTCGCGAGAAGATGGACTTCAGAGCTTCCGAATAGAGCCCCTCCTTCCCGCAGAAGTGATAGGCCACCAGAGCCGAGTTGGCGTTTGCCCCCTTGGCGATCTCCCGGATGCCGGTGCCATCGAAGCCCTTGGCGGCGAAATGGAGGATGGCGGATTCGATCAGGCGGGTTCGGGTATCCAGTGGCAGGGCTAGGGGGCACATGGCAGGTCTCGAGGCATTGAATCAATCGGATGATTAATTCAGAATTCTCATGTTAATCAAACGATTGATTTTGTCAACCCGGGAATTTCGGGGGGATCTGCCACCCCCTACACAGACCCTTTATGCGATTCTGGGCGCTTGCGGAGTCAGCCCATGCTCTTCCTGGTCTTCTATTTCCTCCTTTTCGTGGTCCTGATCTTCCAGGGCTCCCATCTGGCTGGCGAGGTGAAAATGCCCCTGGGCACCCTGCCCGAGGAAGTGGGGCAGAATCCGGTGGCCGCTGCCCGATGGGGCATCCTGCTCATCACGGCCGGGTTCCTCGGCTCGGTGGTGGGCCTCCTGGGGTTCCGGTTCCCGGCCCTGGCCGCCCTCCGACCGGCTTTCTCCGCACTAGGCCTGCTCGTCCTGGCCCTCTATGGTTTCTGGATCATCTTCCTGGGTCGCAAGGCCGAGTTCATCGGCAAACCCGCCGTGGCAGACGATCACGGGCACGGGCAGCACTAGGGTCTGTTTTCAAAGTGGGGTGTGGCCGCGCAAGGGGCGCCGCCCAAGCGAGGCAAGGAAAGCGACGAAGGCGATAGCGGCACTATCGGCGAGGAGCTTGACGCAGTATCGCGCCGGGCGCCGCCGCTTGCCCTCCGGGACGGTGGCCAGCCGCACCCCTGGCTGCGTTACCGGCCTTGAACGATGTCCCGCATCGCCCTGCGGCCGCTGCCTTGCCATGTGCGCGGCTGACCACCGTCGCGGCTCGCATCCACTTTGAAAACAGACCCTAGAGTGGCGACTTCACGCGACCCGGCGGGGGTCTGAACAGGCCATCATGAGCGAGGGGTGCTTCCCCACTGCCTAACCATCCCTCCACCATCGGAGGTAACCTCTGCAAAGAAACCTGCGTCTCGTTGACACCATTTGGCTGGGGCGCGGTTTGGCCCTGAACTGGATCGGACCCCTCCGGAGCCCCCTATGCGTCCCTTAGCCCCCCTGGTCACCCTCATCGCCATTGCAGCCATGCCAGCCAACGCGCAGAGCGAGCAGCAGCTCCTCCAGGATGCCAACAAGGCATATGGAGAGAAGCGCTATCCCGAAGCCGTGTCGCTGTTCTCTCGTGCTTTCGAGATGAACCCTTCTGAACCCTCTGGTGCGTACAACGCCGCCTGCTGCCATGCGTTGATGGGAGATGCGAAGGCCTCACTAAGATACTTGGAGCGCGCGGTCCTGGCTGGCTTCACCGATGCAGACAATGCAGTGAAGGATACAGATTTGGAACTCCTCCACTCCGATGCCCGCTGGCCCGGTCTGCTGGATCGCATGCGCACCCGCAAGATCCGGGAGGCGGCCTTCTGGCAGTCCTCGGCCCTTACCTCCGACTACAAGGATCAGCTCACAGTGGATGAGCGCATCGCAGGCCTCTCCCGCTTCTGGTCCGAGGTGAAGTTCAACTTCTTCGACACGGATCGCCTTGTGGAAATCGACTGGGACAGGCTCTACCTTCAATACCTCCCCAAAGTCCGCGCCGCAACCTCCACCGCCGAGTACTACCGCGTCCTCACTGAGCTCTGTGCCCGGTTGAAGGATGGCCACACCTACATCCACCCAGATTGGGTGGTGCGGGAAAGCACTCAGGCTCGCACCCTGATTCGCACTCGAATGATCGAGGGAAGGGTCATGGTGACGGCGGTCTTCGATGAAACCCTGCGGACGAAGGGTCTGTTGCCTGGCGTGGAGATCACCACCGTGGATGGCCTGCCCGTGAAGGCCTACGCGGCGGCCCAGCTGACCCCCTACCAGAGCGCCTCCACGCCCCAGGACCTGGAGACGCGGGTCTACACCCATGCCTTTCTCTCTGGGCCGCCGTCAGAATCGCCTTTGGTGGGTTGCATGGACGCCGCAGGCAAGGCCTTCTCGCTGCGGGTCCCCCGATTAGGTGGCGCGGCACGAGACAAGGCCATGCCGTCGGAGCCGCCCTTCACGCTTCGGATGCTGCCCGGCCAGGTAGCCCATGTGTCCCTCAATGGGTTCGACAGCATGGCCACCGCCGACCAGTTCCTGGCAGCCTTCCCCGAGATCGCCAAAGCCAAGGCCCTGATTCTCGACATGCGGGCCAACCTTGGCGGCAATGCAAACGTGGGGTTCCGCATCCTCGCCACCCTGGGGGACTGCCCCTTCGCCACCAGCGCCTGGTCCACCCGGGACTACAAGCCCGTCTTCAGAGCCTGGGGTCAGCCCAATCGTTTTTTCCAGAGAGGATCCGGTCGTGTCCCTATCGACCCGGACCGACACTTCGCCGGACCCGTCATCGTGCTCACGGGCCCTGCTACCTACTCCGCCGCCGAGGACTTCGCGGTGGCCTTCGATGTCATGCAACGGGGTGTCATCTTCGGTGAACCCACGGGCGGCAGCACGGGTATGCCGCTCGTCTTCAAACTCCCCGGCGGCGGGTTGGCTCTGGTTTGCACGAGGCGAGACACCTATCCCGATGGCCGGGCCTTTGTTGGGGTTGGCGTCATACCCGGTCGACTCGTGCGGCCCACGGTGGCCGACCTTCGCATCGGGCGAGATACGGTGCTCGAGGCGGCCTTGACAGAGCTTTCCCGGCCCATCGTGGTGAAATAAGCATGGTTGGGACCCACGTGATCTCACCGCGATGTTGAGATCGATCCGTGGTCCCGATCCATGAATTACTCCGCCTGCGCGAAGACTTCCCGGGGCTTTCCGGCGCCACGATCGGGGCCGACGATGCCTTCGGCTTCCATGCGGTCGATGAGGCGCGCCGCGCG
>JANXYT010000360.1 GCA_025355915.1 Holophagaceae bacterium | reverse complement strand
TGGCGGAGGATCCGCTCCGGATCCTCCGCGAGGAACAGGATTCGGCCTTCGAGACGAACAGGGTCGGACAGCATCGCCCCAGATTACGACAGTGGCAGGCAGGGATCGACGCCGCGCAAGGGAGGCTCCGCCCTCATTTCAGGAAAGTAGGCTGCCACGGCCGCTGCCCAGACAGGCGGCCCGCCACGAACAACCGCCTCCTCTCCCTCCCGATTTCCAGTGGTTTTAGAAGGTCGGATCGGGACAATGAAGGGGGAAGGGAGCTCCCCGCATGTTGACGGTTGGCGTTATGGGTGCGGGCGGTGGCGTGGGCAGCGCGGTCCTTCGTTCCCTGGAACTGGCGTCCCTGGAGACCCGTGTCGTCTGTTTCGATGCCGCGGCGGACACGCCGGGGATGTATCGCGGTGACCGTGCGCACCTCATCCCCAAGACCTCGGCTCCCGGTCACCGCGATGCGTTATTGGAAGCCTGTGCCCGGGAGGGGGTGCAGGCTTTGATCCCCGGACTCGATCCGGAGCTGGAACCCTTGGCAGCGATGTCGGACGCCCTGGGCGCCATCGGCTGCACACTCATCGGCTCCTCCGTGGAAGTGAACCGGTTGCTCTTCGACAAGGAGCGCAGCTCGGCTTTTTTTCAGACATTCGACCTGCCTTTCGTGCGGACCGTTCCCTTGGAACGGGCCGAAGAACTGCTGGACCTGGGCGGTTTCCCCCTGCTGGTCAAACCGCGCTCCGGCTCCGCTTCCCGTGGCGTCCGCGTGGTGTTCTGCCAGGCCGAGCTGAAGGAATTGGCGGCCGAAGGCACCGCCTATGTGGCGCAGAGCTACCTCCTGCCGGTGCAGTGGGGCAAGTCCAGGCAAACCCTCCGGGCGGAGGATGTCTACTCGAACCACTCGCTGCTCCAGAAGGATGAACACATGGTGCAGGTCCTCTGCGACCGGCACGGTGAACCGTTCGGGGTGTTCCTCAGCCGCAACATACTCAAGAACGGGGCCGTGGTGCACATGACGCCACTGGAGGACGATATCTCCGGCGTGCGGGCCGCGGCTCTGGCGATGGCCAGGCGCCTGGCGGACATCGGCCACGCCGGACCGTGCAATTTCCAAGGCCGGGTGACCGCGGAAGGCCCCTTCTTTTATGAAATCAATCCGCGTTTCTCGGGTGGAACCGGGATGCGGGCTTCGCTGGGTTTCAATGAGGTGGAGGCCTGCCTGCGGCGGCTGGTCCTCAACGAGGGCCCCGAGGGGCTGCAAGCCTGCCTGGCCACGAACTATGACCGGGTCTGCGGCATGCATCCGGCGGAACTGACGATGGATCGATCGGCCCTCGAGCGATTAAAGCGTGACGGGGCCCTCGAGCTGCCCTCCGCGCGGAGGCCCCGTTGAGGGTGCTGGTGACGGGCGCGACCGGTTCTGCGGGCCGGGCCATTCTCCGGAACCTGCTGACCGTCGGCTTCGGGCCGCTGACAGGCACCTATCGAAGCGAGCCCTCACCGGAGTTTTTCGCGGAATTCGAGGCGCCTTTGGCAGAGGGCCGCCTGCGGCTGCTGCGCCAGGATCTGGCCGAGCTCACACCCGATCAAGGTTTGGATGTCGAGGCCGTCGTCCACTGTGCCGCCCGTCGGCCCGCCAGCCGCTGTGCGTCCGATCCTGCGGCCGCAACCCGAGACAATGTCGAGGCCGTCCAGCGCCTGGTCACGTGGTCTCGACGGCGCGGCGTGGGCCTCTTCATCCACTTTTCCATCCATTCGGTCTACGCCGAAGGCAGACCGCCCTACCGCGAAGCGGACCCGGTTCGCGCCACCGATCTCCAGGTGGTGGCCAAGCTTGAGAGCGAACGGATCGTGACCGAGGGTCTGGGGGACGACGTCCGCCATCTGATCCTCCGCCTGCCCCACTTCTACGGCATCGAACTACCCAGCGATGGGGTGATCGCGGCCTTTGCCAGGGGCGCCAAAAAGGGCGAATTGCGCGTCTCCGGCAACGGTGAGCAAACCGTCTGCTTCATCGAGCTTCGGGACCTGGCCGCGCTGATGACGGCCCTCCTGGAGGACCCGCCCCCATCCGGAATCTACAACGCCGCAAGCGAAACCATTCAGGTCCGATCGCTTGCCGAATCCTTCCAGAAGGCCTGGCGGGAGCAGGGCAACCCTGAACCCGTGCTGCGAATCGAGGGCGGAGCGCAGCCGCCCGGTTTCGGGCTCGATTCCGGGAAGCTCTTTGCCGCGAGCAGCTGGCGACCCCAGCACTCCATCGATGAAAGGGTTCGAGCGCTGGCCGCCGCTCTGGCAGCCGGACCCCACATACGGACGCAGCCATAGATCCTGGATTCCACGTTTTCAGGGAGTAGTAGGACCTCGTATTCCCAGCCCTGGCCCCACACTGAAGGGTACGCACGAAGGCCCCCGAACTTTGGGGGCCTTCGTGCGTACCAGGAGGACGGTCAGTCCTTCTCTTCCTCGGCCTTGAGCTTGGCTTCCTGCTCATCGAGGTGCTTCATGAGACGCTCGGCCAGCTCCTCGTCCTCCAAGGGTGTGAACATCTCGTCCTTCACCTCGAAGATCTCCAGGCTCAGGCTGGCCTCGGGATCCGCGGTGCCCTCTTCCTGGGCCTGCAGCTCGGCCAGGGGCGCGAGAATGGCGAAATTGCGGCCCTCGAACTCGAGTTCCTCAAGAATCGCGAACTCCTCCTTCTCGCCGTTCTCGTCTTCGAGTTCAACAACTTCGATTTCGAAGGAATCGTCGTGTTCGTGATTGCAGTCCGGTCCGTGTTCGTGACCCTCATGAGCCATGGGCTCCTCCTTGCGCGAAGGAACAGAATACGGTCGGATTCCGTTCCAGCCAAGGGAAGAAACGGGAGCGCCCGACTACTGCAACCGTGCCTCACCCGGTCCCGTGACAATGGCGGTAACGGCTCGGCGGGCGCCTGGGGCCTCCAGGCGCACCCGGTCGCCCAATCCGGCCCGACTGCGGGCCGTCGTGTCGAGGCTGATGGTAAGGGTCTCGTGGGTGGCGGTCAGGCGCACCTTGTCGCCGGACTGCACCAGGGGAATGGTTTCCAGGTCCGCCCGGGTCAGGATCCTGCCCGCCGGCACGGAACGCATGAGTCGCTGGCCTTCGGGGATCTCGGTCAGGGCGCCTTCCGGAGGCACCCCGTCGAAGGGGCTGGGTTCCACCTGGTCGGCGGAGAGTTCGGCCTTGCGGGCGAGGTCGCCCTTGGCGCGCAGCACCGTGCCCACCCAGGTGCCATCCAGATCCACGCGGACCATGCCCACCTTTTCGCCGTCCACCTTGAGCGCCACCACCACGAAGAATCGGCCCAGGGGCTCGCGCTTGCTGAGGTGAGAGGGTTCGAAGGTGAGCTTTCCGGGCTTGGTGGCGGGCACTCGGGGCGGCTGGGCCACCTTGAAGCGATGCTCGCCCCCCAGCTTGGCCGCCTCGACCTGGGCAAAGGCCATGGCCGCGTCGGCCAGTCGCTCGGCAGGCGAAACCTGCGCCTGGGCGACCATGGCGGTGGGAAGCAGAAGCAGGGCCGCTGTGCGCATTTGCTTAGCGCTTGAGGTTGTTCAGGAGGCTGAGCATGTCGTCCACGGTCTTGATGGTCTTGGAGTTTGCCTCGTAGGCCCGTTGGCCGATGATCATGTTCACCATCTCCTCGGCCACATCCACGTTGGAGACCTCCAGGAAGCCCTGGTTGATGGTGCCCAGGCCGTCCGCGCCCGGCGTGCCATCGATGGCTTCACCGCTGGCCAGGGTGGGCTGCAGCAGGTTCCGGCCCAGCTGGTTCAGACCCGTGGGATTGATGAAGTGCGACAGGGTGATCTGGCCCACCTGCTGGGGCTGGGTCTGGCCCGTCTGGGTGACGCTCACCGTGCCGTCCGGCGCGATGGTCACGCTCAGGGCGTCCTGGGGAATGGTGATCTGGGGATCCAGCAGGTAGCCCGCCGAGTTCACCAGGGCGCCGTTCTGGTCCGTAGTGAAACCGCCATCGCGGGTGTAGGCCAGGGTGCCGTCCGGCTGGGTGACGCGGAAGAAGCCGTCGCCCTCGATGGCCATGTCGAAGCGGTTGGACGTCTGCCGCAGGTTGCCGGTGGAATACTGCCGCATGAGGCTCTGCAGCTTGGCGCCGTGGCCCATCTGGATACCCGCAGGAATCGTGGTGCTGTTGCTGGAACTGGTGCCGGCCAGATTCACCGTCTGGTAGAGCAGATCCTGGAACTCCGCCCGGCCCTTCTTGTAGCCCGTGGTGTTCACGTTCGCCAGGTTGTTGGAGATGGTGTCCATGTTGTACTGCTGGACATTCATGCCCGCTGCCGCCGACCACATCGCACGCATCATAAAAACCTCCCGATCATTTCACTGAAGACTGAGGATTTGGCCCTACCGGCTGATCGCGACATCGTTGATCGAGCGCGAATCCAGATCATTCGAAAGCGTCGAGGCCACCTTCAGGCTCATTTCGTAAAGCCGGTTCAGGCGGATCATCTCAACCATGGTGGAAGCCGTGTCCACGGCGCTCTGCTCCAGGTGGCCCTGGGTCACCGTGCCCTTCACGGGGGCCTCCGTGGCGCCGGCGGGATCGAAGCGCAGGGCCCCCATGCGCTTGAGGGCGCCGGGTTTCTCGTAAGCCTTCAGATCCAGCTGGCCCAGCACCTGGTCCTTCTGCTGGACGGTCCCGTCGGCCGTGATGGACACATTGCCGTTCTTGGGATCCACGGTGATGGGTTGGCCGTTTTTGCCGAGTAGGGGATTGCCATCCATGGCCTGCAACTGCCCGTCCGTCCCCAACTGGAGGCGGCCATCCCGCGTGACCCGGTCACCACCGGGGGTGCGCACCAGCAGGAAGGCGTTGCCCTCAATGGCCACGTCCAGTGGGCGGCCCGTTGCCCGAAGGCTGCCTTGCCCCGTGACCACGCCGGTTTCGCCGAACACCACCCCGTCGTTCAGGGCTCCGCTCAGAGGCAACCGACGCGAGCTTCCCGCCGCCTTATTGAACACGGCGAAAAAAGGCTGGTCGGGCTTGAAGCCCACCGTAGCCGCATTCGCCAGGTTGTTCGCCACCACTTCCAATTGGAAGGACCGGGCCTTCAGGCTGCCGGCGGCGACATAGTATCCAGGGTCCATTGGGCACCTCTCGCCCAGCCAGCGGCTGGGACAGGAGGACTACCGCCAAAGGGATGCCAAGTTGTCCCTCCCTGATCCGAGCCTCGCCCCGGTCCGCTCAACCTCCGGAGGGATAGGGAGGTGGCCCAACCCCTTTTTTCAAAGCGCACCTTTGTCGAATCAATCCTGGGAGGGACCTTGGGCGCGTCCCTCCCTTCCAGGAGTCGCCATGCCCTCCAGCCGTGCCCCTCCCCCGGGCCCATTCCCTCGACGCCCCTCCCACTCCCAAGGAGCAACCCATGAGCGAACCCAACCAGGAAGTCCAACTCCAAGGCCAGGCCCTTGAAGAGGCGCGCGCGGCCGCGGCCCAGGTGGAACGTGGTCTTCTCGCCTTTGCCGACCTCACCCTCACCCACCTGTACGGCGCGGGTCACGGCCACCGCTGCAAAGCCATCAAAATCTTTCCCAAGAACACCAGGATCGCCATTTATGACGAGAGGCTGCATCTCATCGGCGTCTGGGAGAACCCTCCTGGAGTCTGCCGTCGCCCCCGAAAGGGAGAGAAATTCGACTAGTTTCGCCCTGGCTGCGGGCTTTGCCTCCCTGTTCATCCCGTTTGTGGCCGCGGGCATCGCGGCCACCCGTCCAAGGGAAGCGGAAGCACGTCACCTCTTCGGCGAAACATGCCCCGGCGAAGCCAGCGCCTGCCTCGCCCTGTTGGGGGCCTGCTGACCGTCCCCAGGCGCATGGCCTGCACCGGGTTTCAGCCCGGTCCTGCCGTCCCGAAAGGAACCCAAAAAAATCGGCCTCCCGAAGGAGGCCGATTCGCAGTTGAACGGTACGAACTACAGCTTGTTGACGTTGGTTGCCTGGGGGCCCTTCTGGCCCTGACCAACCTGGAAGCTGACGCGCTGATTCTCGTCCAGGGTACGGAAACCCGTGGTCTCGATCGCGGAGTGATGCACGAACAGGTCCGCACCACCCTCATCGGGGGTGATGAAGCCGAAACCCTTTTCGGCGTTGAACCACTTGACGGTGCCTTGAGCCATGATTTTTCCTGCTTTCTTCGTCCTGGATATGAATGCGATGTCCCTTCCAGGCGAGGCAGCAGCGCTTTTTTTTGCCCGTACAACAGACGGGCAAATGCCAGTCTAGGGCATTTCTCCCAGCAATTTTTAAAAAAACGATGGGGGCCCACAAAAAATCCCCGGTCGGCCCGGCCAGGGTTATCAAACCCTAGAGGTAGGTCCTGGCCCCCACGAAGGTGTTCCGGTAGTAACGATCTGAGAGGTCATCCCGACGGATGTTCTGTCCAGGTCGGGGGGCATGGATGAAGGCCCCCTCCCCAAGATACAACCCCACGTGGCTGACCCGACCCGCCCCCCCCGTGGCAAAGAAGAGGAGGTCGCCCGCCCGGACCTCCTTGAGTTCCACTGAACTGCCGGCCTCGAACTGGGCCTGGGAGGACCGGGGCAGTCGCAGGCCGTTCAACCGGTAGACAGCCCCAG
>JANXYT010000282.1 GCA_025355915.1 Holophagaceae bacterium | reverse complement strand
CGGTGGTCGGGGGTCAGCGCGTAGTCCAAGCGGCCGAAGTACACCGTGTTGGTGTTCTCCATGGAATAAGGATGGGGGGCGACACCTAGACCGGGGTTCCCGAGTTCCTGGGCGAGCGTCAGGCCACTTGTGTTGGTCACCACACGGCCCAGGGGCGAAGTGACGAGATTGGTGAAATCGGTCTGAGTCATGCCTGCGGCCGTGGTGATGGCGGTGGGAACCGGGTTGGCGGTGATGCTCTTGTGGAAGCGCTCGACCCCGACGAAATACCAGAGCTTGTCCTTGATGAGGGGTCCGCCGACGTTGAAGTTCACGTTGGTGGAATCGTTGAACCGCTGGAGGTTCGAGGGTGTGTTGAATGTGCCGTTCGGATCGTAGGGAATGGCCTTCGGCTTGGCGCTCCAGCTGGTGCGGCGGATCTGGTAGAGGGCGCTGCCGGTGAACTCATTGGTGCCCGTCTTGGTGACGGCATTCACCGTGGCGCCCGCCTGGGCGTACTGGACATCGAAGCCGTTGGTGACGACCTGGAGTTCCTTGATGGTGTCGGCGCCGAAGATGAAGGGGGTGTAGACACCGCCCCGCTGCTCGTTGAAGAAGGCGGAGTTGTTGCTCGCGCCATCAATCTGGATGGCGTTGAAGATCTGGCGGCCACCCTCCACCACCAGCCGGTTCCCGTTTCCAGCCACGACGCCCGGCGACAACCGGGCCACATCGGTGAAATTGCGGCTAACGAGAGGTACGGCCTCGATGAGGGCCGCGTCCACACTGGTCATGACGTTCACCTGCCGGGGGTCCACACTGGCAGACGCGGCGACCACTTCCACCATGGCCGAGGCAACATCACGTTCAATCGCCAGGTTGAGCACGGCCGTCTCACCGAGGCTCACTTTGATCCGGCTTTCGCTCGCCCGGAAACCCGGGGCGGAAACCCGTACTTGATAGCTGCCCGTGGGGAGCAGGGTCAGTGAGAAGGATCCACCCCCTTCCATGTTCACCGATCGGGAGAAGCCGGTATCCAGGTTGCGGGCCGAGACCGTGCCGACGACCTGTCCCTGCCCATCCTTGGGCGAAACCGTTCCGCGGATGCTTCCTGTCGTTGTCTGGGCCGAGGCGACCATGGCGCAGGCCAGGGCCGTCAGTGCAAGGGTGGTGGACCGTTTGTTCATGCTTCACTCCTGGGCCGCTGGCGGCCGTCATTGTGCTGCGGGATTCCCGAGGGCGGATGCGTCGGGGGTGTCCATGGCAGGGGGGTGACAGAGGATCGCCGATTCAGACCGGAAGGTTCAAGTGCCATTTTTGCCCGAAAAATTCCCAGAAACATCCGTACAGCGCAACAATCTCGTCACAGAGCCCAGCCATCTCATGGATCAAGCCAAATCCCTGGCCTTCAGGAAGGTGACGAACCCGAAGTCGCCATCGCTGATGTGATGCTTGAGCCAGCCCTCCATGAAGGTCGGCACCATCAAGGCCAGGACCTGCTGGCTTTCCTGGAACTTATTCAGCAGTTCATGAAGGCTCGTGAGCATCGATGCATGCTCGGAGACATGCTGGGTCAGGTCCGGGTAACCGAATTGGCCCATGAGGGTTTCTTCCGCGGCGAAATGCCGCTCCGAGCAGGCGACCAGGTCCTTGAGCAAGGCCTCGATCCCCCCGCGATCAGCCCCGTCTTGAACCTGTCGACGAAGTTGATCAACAATCCGGAAGAGTTCCTGGTGCTGCTCGTCGATGGTTTGAATGCCTGTGTCGTAGCGGGCGTTCCAGGAAATTTCCATGATCTCGAGTCCCCGTTATTGATTAATATTTTGTTATCAGAAGACTTACTAGCACTATGTCGATTTAGACAATCTATCCTACCAGTCGAATGTAAATTTCCCTGATCTAAGGATCAAGTGAAATGATTCCCCCCCGTCAGATTGCTGGGCCACCTGCGATTTCGGGACGGTCCTCCGAATGCAGAAAGGCCCCTTTCGGGGCCCTGGTTGGTACCGGTGGTCGGACTCGAACCGACACTCCTTTAGGGGGAAATGGATTTTGAGTCCATCGCGTCTGCCATTTCGCCACACCGGCCAGAAAGCCCAGGATATCGCAGCGGCGCGGGTTTTCAAAGCGCCGTAAGCGGGATGCGACGCCCTGCACCGAAGGCCTTGGGACTGACCTTGAAGGCGAAGGGCAGCTGCCGCCGCTTGAATTCGGTGCGTCGCAGCAGGCCCAGGACGCGGGGCAGCGCCGCTCGAGCCTGGACGAGGGCCGCTCCATCCAGCAACAAGCCAAGGTCATCGACCAGCGCCTCCTCGGGACGCTGAGCCTCCAGGGCCGCCCCGAGGATGGCGTCGAGCTGCGCGTAGGGCAGCAGGCTGGCCTCATCGGTCTGTCCGGGCCGCAGCTCGGCCGTGGGCGGGCGGTCGAGTACGCCCCGGGGCACCGCCTCGCCCAGATCCCTGGCCACGGCATAGACCCGGCCCTTGAGACAGTCGCCCAGGGGGGCGAAGACGCCGATGCCATCGCCGTAGAGGGTGAAGTAGCCCGTGGCGGCCTCGCTCTTGTTTCCCGTGTTCAGCACGGCCACCCGATCGGTGCCCAGGCGCCGGTGGATTTCCGGTTCCGAACTGAGCGCCATGAGCAGGCTGCCCCGGCTGCGGCTTTGGAGGTTCTCATCCGTGAGGCCGAAGACGCGCCCCGGCAGG
>JANXYT010000267.1 GCA_025355915.1 Holophagaceae bacterium | reverse complement strand
TTCCAGGTAGCCCATGCCAGCACCGCCGTACTGCTCGGGGAAGATGACGCCCATCATGCCCATCTCACCCAGCTGCTTCATCACGGCCATGGGGAAGGTCTTTGCCTCGTCCCAGGCCATCACGTGGGGGCGGATCTCCTTCTCGGCGAACTTGCGCACTTCTTGGCGCAGAGCCTCGACATGCTCGGGCAGCGTGACGTCCATGGGGACCTCAGATCAAAGCGTGGTGGCAACCGTCGTGGCAAGCGTCGTGGAGGTGCCGCGCGGGAGGAGTTGCTTCTTCTTCAGCAGGGTCTCGGCTTCGGGCATGACTTCGAGGGCCTTGAGGATCACGGGATCCTTCTCGCACAGGATCTTGAAGCCTGCCTCGATGCCAAAGGCCACGTTCTGCATCTCGTAGGAAATCTGCTCCTGCATGGCGCCCAGGTTGGCCTCCCAATCCTTGTCGGAGAGGGTCAGCTTCTGGTCCAGGGCCCAGGTCCGGAACCGAGCCAGGACCGCGTCGTCGGCGTGCTGGCCGGGCTTGATGCCGAAGTGCTCCTTCTCGTGGACGGCGAAGCGGAAGAAGGCCGAGTGGCGGAACCGGAGGTCCACCATGAATTCGTTCATCCGCAGGGAGGGCAAGGCGTAATCGGGGTTGATGCCACCACCGCCGTAGACCGTGCGGCCCAGATCCGTTTTGAAGGCAGGGCCCTGGGGCTTGGCGTCCTTCTCGTCCTCGGGGTTGTAGTAGTCGTCCAGTCCGTGGGTGTAGTCGCGCTGGATGCTCCGGCCGGAGGGCGTGTAGTAACGCGCCGTGGTGAGGGCGAGACCGCGGGATCGGTTGATGGTGAGCACGCTCTGGACCAGCCCCTTGCCCCAACTGGTCTGCCCGACAACGAGCCCCCGGTCATGGTCCTGCACGGCGCCGGTGACGATCTCGCTGGCGCTGGCGGAGCCCCGGTTGATGAGGATCACGAGGGGGACGGGGTCCAACTGGGTGCCCTTGTTGGTGCGCGTCTGGTTCTCCTCGCGGCCGTCCCGGCCCTTCTGGCTGACGATGAGCTGGTCCGGGCCCAGCAGCTGGCGGCTGATGCCAATGGCCGCATCCAGCACCCCGCCCCCATTGCCGCGCAGGTCAAGGATGAGCTGTTTCATGCCCTGCTTCTTCAGGGTGGCGACGGCCCTTTCGAATTCGTCCGAGGTGGTTTCGCCGAAATCCTTGATTAGGATGAGGCCGGTGGTGGGATTCAGCATGAAGCTGTAATAGACACTGTTGGTGGGTACTTCGGCCCGGGGGATGGCGAAACGGAGCCGCTCCGCGATGCCCGCCCGCTGCACGGCGATCTCCACCAGGGTGCCCTTCTCGCCCCGGAGTTTCTGGATCGCGGCGTTGGAGCTCATGCCGTCCGTGCTGGTGTCGCCAATTTCTTTGATGATGTCGCCGGAGCGGAGGCCCATGCGTTCAGCCGGGCCGCCCTTCATGGGGCTGATGATGGCAATGCCCTGGTCGTGCTGCTGGATGATGGCGCCAATGCCGAAGAAGGAGCCCTTCTGCTCCTCGCGCAGCAGGCGGAACTCGCTTTCGTCCATGTAGTTCGAATGAGGGTCCAGGGTGTGCAGCATGCCCTGGATGGTGGCGTGGGTCAGCTGCCGGGGGGCTGGGGGCTCGGGGCTCTGCTTCTGCACCAGATCCATGATTTCGGTCAGGGTGTCCAGGCTGCGCTGGCGGGCGCCCTCGCCGTTGGAACGGGCCAAGAGGGGCCCCGCCACGGCCACCGTGGCCGCCATCACCATCCACATCCAGTTGCGCTTGATGAAACGGGCCATGAGGCTCCCGGGGAAACGATCTCCAGGATACGCCCTGGCTGAACCGGGGGCGACTTCGGGTTTTCTCAGAACCCCTCGAGGACCCTCCGTGCGGCTGGAGACATGCGTCCCAGGCTGGCCCGCGTGGCGTAGACGATGCTTTCGAACTGGTGGTAGGCGAGTTCGAGGTCGTCATTCATCACCAGGTAGTCGTAGGCCTGGTACTGCTCCAACTCGTGCCGGGCGTGGTGCATACGGATGCGGATCTGCTCGTCGGAATCCTTGCCACGGCTGCGCAAACGCTGTTCCAGGGACGCGGCCGAGGGGGGCAGAATGAAGATCAGGCGGGCATCGGGAATGACCTTGCGCAGGTTCATGGCCCCGGTGGTCTCGATGTCCAGCAGCACGTCCAGGCCCGTGGCTAGCACGCCGTTCAGCCAGTCCCGGCCCGTGCCGTAGCGGTGTCCATAGACCTCTACCCACTCCACAAAGCCGCCTTCGCGAACCATGGCGTCGAAGCGCTCATCGTCGATGAAGAAGTAGTCGCGGCCTTCCACCTCCCCGGGCCGGGGTTTCCGGGTGGTGAAGGAGATGGAGAAGATCAGGTCTGGCACGCTCCGCACCAGCCGCTGGGTGAGGGTGGACTTGCCCGCGCCCGATGGCGCGGAGACCACGAACACGTTTCCGGGATGCTGAATCAAGGGCCCCTCCAACGTTCACTTTAACGGAGATCGGCATCGGGCTCTTTGAGGGGCGGCGCCTGCTTGAAGATCGCCGAGGCGCTGCGCCGCCCATCCATGACGATGTGGACGGGTTCCGCCAAGCGCGTGTGGACGAGGCAGCCAGAGCGCCAGACCTCCGGCTGCTGGCGCAGCCAGTCCCAATCGAGCAGGCTGGTGCCCCGCGGATAGGGCACGGTGAAGTAGCCGATGTTCAGCGAGGTGACGTTGTGGAAGAAGTGGGACCCCAGGGAGGCATCGGCCTGGAAGTTCGCCATGGCGTATTCCACGATCACCTGGGCGCAGGAGATCATCGACCAGGTGATGGGGATGCCCAGGTGGCGGTCGTTGCTGCCCCAGCGGCCCGGGCCCAGCAGGACGTATTTCCCGCCTTCGGTGCGGAAGCGGTCGTTGAGCTGCTCCAACTGGCTGGCCAGGGCGAGGGTCTGGAACTTGTCGAAGCCCTCGGG
>JANXYT010000202.1 GCA_025355915.1 Holophagaceae bacterium | reverse complement strand
CATGGGCACCTGGTCCAGCCGGATCTCCAGGCCCGTGCCCGCGCGGCTGGCCATCTCGAAGCTGCTGGAAGTAAGCCCCGCAGCGCCCATGTCCTGGATGCCGATGACCCAGTCGGTCTGGAAGATTTCGAGGCAGGCTTCGAGGAGCAGCTTTTCGGTGAAGGGATCGCCCACCTGCACCGTGGGGCGCTTCTCCTCGCTGCCTTCGCCGAATTCCGCCGAGGCCATGCTGGCGCCGTGGATGCCGTCCCGGCCCGTTTTGGAGCCGATGTACATCATCTTGTTGCCGATGCCCGAGGCGAAGCCCTTGAACACCCGGTCCGAGCGCAGCACACCCAGGGTGAAGGCGTTCACGAGGATGTTGCCGTTGTAGCTGGCATCGAAGCCCGCGTCCCCACCCAGCATGGGGATGCCCATGCAGTTGCCGTAGCCCGAGATGCCCGCGGCCACGCCCTTCACGAGGCCCTTCATGCGCGGGGCGTCAAGGTCCCCGAAGCGCAGGGAGTTCAGGTTGGCCAGGGGCCTTGCCCCCATGGTGAACACGTCGCGCAGGATGCCCCCCACGCCGGTGGCAGCCCCCTGGTAGGGCTCGATGAAGCTGGGGTGGTTGTGGCTTTCCATCTTGAAGCAGACGGCCCAGCCATCGCCGATGTCCACCACGCCGGCATTCTCGCCGGGGCCTTCAATCACGCGAGGCCCCTCGGTGGGGAGGTTCTTCAGGTGGATGCGGCTGGACTTGTAGGAGCAGTGCTCGCTCCACATGGCGCTGAACACGCCCACTTCCGGGTAGGTGGGCAGGCGACCGTCCAGGAGGCGAAGGATGACCTGCCACTCATCCTTCGACAGCCCCAGCTCCAGGGCCAGGGATTCGGTGACAGCCGGTTCGTGGGCAGCGGGCATGGAGGCTCCGGAAGCCTAGAGTCTAACGGCGCGGACTCTCCCGGACGAGGCTTGACATCCCTCAGGGGACTTCGAGTTCCTTCGGCGCCATGGGCGATTCCCCGCCCTCGTAGCTGCGCCGCAGCACGCCCTGGACGAGGCGCTGGAAGAAGGTGGCCCGTCCCGGGTGGAAGACGATGGACACAGTGGCCTTGAGTTCGTTGCCCAGCTCCAGGAGGGCGCCGCCCTCCATGGCGGTGCCCAGCAGCAGGAACGGCACGCGCCCCTGGAGGGTCTCGACCATGGGCTTGAGCCGGCGCCGTTCATCCAGGCTGAGATTTGGCACGTGGTACAGCACCAGCGCTGGTTTTTGCTGGAGGGCGTCCTTCAGGGCCGCCATGGTGGGGGGCACGCGCCACAGGGGCTGGAGACCCCCCAGCAGGTCCTGCAGGGAGGTGCCCAGAACACTGTCGCCGGACACCAGCAACAGGCCCAAGGGCCGGGTGGCCACCGTCTTCCCGGCCTCAGCGGGTGGGGCCGTTTCCACGCCCCGACGGGCCATCCGGTCGAGGTCCGCTTCCCGCTTCCCGAAGACCCAACGGGACAAGGGAGAAAGGAGGTGGTCGTCCAGTTGCGGGTGGAATTCGACGCCTATCGTCCGGCCATGAACATGCCGTAGTTTCACGTTGGTATTGATCCGGATGAGGTCCGTCAACTGGATGGTGACGGCCATGTCTTCTCCAGGCCGGAGTTCCCCTTCGGAGAAATCGCGGGGACTGAAGATTCGCGCCCCCGTGGTGCTGATGTCCACCAGCGTTCCGGTGGCCAGGTCGTACTTGGGGGTGCTGAAGGTGACGGGCACCCTTCCCACGTGATCCACCCGGTAGGAACCGCGATGGTCCTCCTCCTGCAGAACCTCCGGCACGGCCAGGCGCAAGGTGCGGCGCCCATCGAACATCCCGAAGCCTTTCAACTCCGAGGGCGCTTCCAGGAAACTGACGCTGTGGGGGAACCGGATCCTGAGGCCGGCGCTGCGCAGCCCGTACATGGCGTCCTCCCGCCCCATGGTGGCCGCCGCGTGGATCTCCCCGCCATCCACTTTCAGGAAGGAAGACTCGAACCTGAGGTACGGCGTCACCAGGATCATCAATTCGCGCCGCTCGCAGGCGAGCTGGATGATCTCCAGGATGGTCTCCGCGTTCCGGATCAGGTTGCCGGTCAAGGCGCCTCCAAAGGTGTTCTTGCTTCCATCATGAATTCCGTCCCCTACACTGGATAGCTCTGCTTTCGGACCCCATGACCCTACCCCGCACCCTTCTCGCCTACAGCGCCCCCCGCAGCGGCTTCGGGGACGAGTGGATGACCTTTCTGCCCATCGGCCTCGGCTACCTGCAGGCGATGCTCAAATCCCGGTCCTTCCCCTGCCGGGTGGCCAACCTGAGCGGCAAGGGCCGGAAGGAAGTGCTGGCCTACTTCCGGGCCCAGAACCCTGCCGTGGTGGGCATCTCCATGTTCACGTTCAATCGGAAGCGCTCCTATGAACTGCTGGCCTGGGCCCGGGAGGCTTGTCCCGCTGCGGTCCTCCTGGCCGGGGGCCCGCACCCCACCCACCTGGCGGAGGAGGTCTTCGAGGACTGCCCGGCCCTGGACGCCATCGTGCAGGGTGAAGGCGAGACCGTGCTCCTGGGCCTCGTGGAACGCCTGCAGACCGCCCCCGGATCGGACCTGTGGAAGCGCACCGCGGGACTCATCCTCCGGGAGGGCCGCACCCAGCCCCAGCCGCCCCTGGAGGATCTCGACGCGGTCGGCATTCCCGCCGAGCACCTGGAGGCAGACTTCCTCGACGATGTGGGCCAGTTGGCCTACCTGAGCACCAGCCGCGGCTGCCCGGCCACCTGCAACTTCTGCAACACGCCCGAATTCTGGGGCACCTCGATCCGCTTCCGGAGCGCGCCTTCCGTGTTGCGGGAGATGCGGCTCCTCCGCGAGAAGCACGGCCTCACCTACTTCAGCTTCCGGGACGACACGTTCACCGCCAACCGGGGCCGGGTGCTGGAACTGATGGCGGGCATCCAGGGCAGCGGCCTGCACCCCTTATGGAACTGCCAGAGCCGCGTGAACCTGGTGGATGAGGATCGCCTAGTGGCCATGAAGCGGGCGGGCTGCGAGTTCATGCAGTTCGGCGTGGAGCACGGCAGCGAGCGGGTGCTGGCCCTGCTGGACAAGGGCACCGACCTGCGCCACGCGCGGCGGGCCCTGGGCCTGATCCGCAAGGTGGGCATGAACGTGGGCA
Source organism: Holophagaceae bacterium (assembly GCA_025355915.1). Lineage (GTDB taxonomy): Bacteria > Acidobacteriota > Holophagae > Holophagales > Holophagaceae > Geothrix. The sequence continues at coordinate 5,721 of JANXYT010000202.1, read as the reverse complement.
TCTACCTCATCACCGGCATCCCCGGCGAAACCTGGGCCGATGTGGAGGAGACCGCCACCTTCATCCGCGACACCCGGCCCAGCGATTGTCAGATCAGTCCCCTGGCCCTCTATCCCGGCACCCGGATGTTCGACCAGTACCGTGCCGAGGGCCGCATCCGATCGGATTTCTACCGGGCCAGCGGCGATGCAGAGATCTTCGCCCGGGTGGATGCCCACACAGAAAAGGCCCTGCGCCACCTCGACCAGGCGGGGCAGCGAGCCAAGGCCAACTCCCGCTTCTCGCCCGCCGAGTTCGCTGAGCAGAAACGCTGGCTGGGTTTCTGCGCCGTCACCAACCTGCTTTGTGGTGAGGCCGCCGAGGAGGAACGCCGCTGGACCGAGGCCGAGGCCGAATACGCCGAGATCATTTCCCGGGAGCCCGCCAATCCCTGGGGCTTCATGAAACGGGCCCTGCTGCGCGAAAAGCTTGGGCAGGCCAACCAGGCCCGCCTCGATCTTGCCGAGGTGCTGGCGCTGGCCCCGGGAAATCCCGAAGCCACGGAATTGGCGTCACTCTGGGGCCTGAAGCGCGGCAAGGCCCGCCCGAAGAAGCCCGCCCACGGCCCCACCGGAGTGATGAAGGGCGCCGAGGCCTACCTCACCCGGCCCAAGATGTAGAGCAAGCAGACCATGGCTTCGTCATGGTCTGCGCGGGGGCTCGGGGGTGTGCGCGAAGCGCGACCATAGATCCTTGCAACGCATGTGTTGCGAGGGGTACCCCGGGAGGTCATCAATCCTCGTGTTTGAGGTTCGGGCTGCGTTCGAGGATGGTGAGGACCAGGCGCTCCAGTTCCTCCACCAAGAGAAAGCGAAGGTTGGGATCCTTCGGACCACCCGGCCCAGGTTCCCCCGCTCCCCTCACCACGAAGAAGGGACCCGACCGTTCGAGGCGCGACACGTGCTTCCAGGGCAGGCGCCCTGCGCCAAGCCTCCGGGCCAGCGGCGCTGGCAGGGCGTTGTGCTCCACGGACAGGCCCAGTTCATCCACCAGCACCTGGGACCCCTCGACCATCAGCACGCCCAGCAAGGTCCCCAGCAGCAACAGGCTACCGGCGATCACCGCGCCGAAGGCGGCCGTGATGGCGATCCAGAAGGACCAGGTGGGCTCGCTCGCGGCCTCTGCCACCTTCAGGGAAGCCCGCAAGACTGGGAGGCGCTCCAGGATCTGGGCCAGGGCACGGACCCCCACGAGCCACGAACCGGCAAACAGGAGCATGGCCATGGCGCGCTGGGCGAACGAGGGCCGGAAGACGAGTGGCGATCCCGCCGACATCAGGACTGCATCTCAGCCACGATGGCCTCAGCAGCGGCGGCAGGGTCCGCCGCATGGGTGATGGGCCGCCCGACCACCAGCCACGTGGCCCCCTGCTTCAGGGCCTGGGCCGGCGTCATGACCCGGGCCTGATCCTGAAGGGCGGCGCCCGCGGGGCGGATGCCCGGGGTCAGACAGTGGAATGCAGCACCGCAGGCTTCCCGGATGGCGGCGGCCTCCCAGGCGGAGCACACCACACCATCGCAGCCAGCCTGGTGAGCGAGCTTCGCATAGGCCAGGGCGAGATCTTCCGGCTGGCCGGCATGCCCCAGCGCCGCCAAGGCTTCGCGATCCAGGCTGGTCAGCACCGTCACCGCCAGCAGTTCCGTGCAGCCCCCGGCGGCGCGGTGAGCGTGGACGGCCTCCACCGCGGCCTCCAACATGGCTGGACCGCCCTGGACGTGGAGATTGACCAGCCGGGGATCCAGCTTGAGCACGGCCTCGAGGGCCCGCCGGACCGTGGTGGGAATGTCGTGCAGCTTCAGATCAAGGAACACGGGCACCCGCGTCTGGAGGTCCTTCACGAAGGCGGGCCCCTCGGCGCAGAAGAGTTCCAGTCCCACCTTGAGCAGCCCCACCCGGCCCGACAGCCGCTCGGCCAGGGCCAGAGCCTCCTTGGCCGTGGAGACATCCAGGGCCACCACGAGGCGCTCGCGGGGCGTGAGGGTCGAGGCGACTGCAGACAAGGGGACTCCCGTATGATGCGGAGGACCATTCTGCCACCAAGAGGACCCTGTGCCGCTGACCGTTCCTCCCCCCGCCACGCCCCCGGCCGAGATCCAGCCCGCGCGCCCTTCCCCCGCCGAGCTGGAGAACCGCCTGCTCGATGCCTACGACTGGGGCCAGCCCCTGCCGCCCGAGGCCCCCAAGGGCCCGACCGCCGCCGCCCACCGTTGGCTGGGGGCCGCGGCCACCTTCGATCCCCGGGGGAACCTGCCCGCCAACCCCTTTGCCACGGGCCCAGGGCGTCGGGAGGCCGAGGCCTTCCGGCGCCTGCTCACGGCGCCGAAGGACCAGATCAGCGGCGCGTTGAAGGCCCTACCCATCCGTGCCAGCGGCACTGCCCTGGGGCTGTGGCGGTGGGGCCAACTCCAGGTGAGGACGGGAACCTTCGATGCCGCGCTCCGCCGGATCTGGGAGGACCGCCTCCTCGCCGCGGGCCCCGCGCTGACCCGCGGGTACGCCCTGCGCCACGCCCTGTGCTGGGCCCTGGCCGAGCAGGACGAGGCTCGGTTCGCAGCCGTCCGATCGAGGACGAACCAGGATGCCGAGGACACCCTGAAGGGCTTCCAGCGGCTGTTCGGGCTGCTGGGCGGTCCCTCGCCGGTGCTTCGGTTGTGGACCTTGCCGGAGTTGGATTACCGCGATTCCCCACTGGACCAATTCGGGGCCACCCGCGCCTGGATCAGGCCCGCCGAGGATGGCCCGCTTCCAGAGATCCCGGCGGGCACGGCCTGGATCATCCCCAGCACCACTGGAACCCTGGATGAGCGCGATGCCAGCCTTTCCGCACCCCTGCTGGCCGAAGGACGGCTCCTCGCGGCCCGCCTCAGGTCCACGGGGAGATCCGCCCTCTTCGCCCCCAGCCGCCCGGCTTTCGAACGCCTGGGTCTGGTCTGGTTCCCCATCCTCATCGAACTGGACGGCAAGGGGGCCATCCGGTCCATCCGCATGGGGGATGCGGCGCCGGATAGGCCGTAGGCTGTGGGCTGTGGGCCGTGGGCTGTGGGCTGTGGGCTGTGGGCTGTGGGACGCCTGTTCCATCCTGCGCTCGGAGTTCAAGCGGGCCAAAGGTAAAGCTGGCGCGGGCGCAGGCCGCTTCAGGAAGTCTTCCCGCAGCCTAGAGCCCACAGCCCATCTCAGCCGATGCCGCACCCCTGCATCCACCCTGCCACCGCCCCCCAGACCATTTGTGACCAGTAATGGAAGCCCCGTCGCACGGGCTTCAGGGTGTAGCTCGCGTGGAGCCGATCCTTCATGATCGGATAGTTGCCATCGGGATCGAGCACGGCGGCGACCACTGGCGAGCTGAACTCGTAAGTGATCCAGCGATCCTGCCCCTCCCAGACCAGGCGCTGCTCCTCCTTGTTCTCCAGGCGCACCCACAGGGTGATGGGCACCTTGATCCCGCCCTTCCGTTCCAGGGTGATGGAGCCCACCCGGCCCGGCGCCGCAGGCTGAGGCGCGGCAAACACCGGCGCCTTGTCCGAGAAGAGCCAGCCGCCCTGGGTGACCTCCTGATTCTTCACACCACGGATGGCGTAATCGAGCACATCTGTGCCCTCGACGAAATCCCGCCAGAAGGCAGAAAGGTCGCGGCCCGACACCCGCTCGGCGATGCGCCTGAAATCATGTCGGGTCGGGTGCCGGAAGGCCATTTCCTGCGCGTAGGCACGCATGACCTCCTCCATCACGGGACGGCCCAGCATCGCCTCCAGCTGGTTGAGCACCAGGGTCGCCTTCCCGTAGGCCGTGGCGCCATAGCTCTGGTGGTTGAGGGTCTTGAAGCCGAACCGGGTGAGGGGATCTGCGCTCGGGAGGCCCCAATAGCCCGCCCACTCCCCGAACTCCGTGCCCACCTGGAAGCGCCGCCCGCCCAGCAGGGAATGGTAGCTGCGCTCCATGGCCTTGTGGGCGAACCAGCTGGTGAAGCCTTCGTCGAGCCAGGGTTCCTCGAATTCGTTGCTGGCCAGCAGGCCATAGAAGAACTGGTGGCCGAACTCGTGGATGGCCACCCCCTCGGGCCAGCGGATCCCCAGGGGATCGAAGGCCAGGGAGCTGGCGGTGATGAGGGTGGGATATTCCATCCCATCCGCCCCGCTGGCCTCCTCCGGCGTGTCGATCACGGTCAGGGTTGGATAGGGATACCTGAAGTACCACTCCTCGCTCCAGCGCAAGGCATTCTCCACGGCCCGGCGCTGCCGTTGGAAGTTCCCCCGGTTGCGGCCATTGATGTAGTAGAAGACTTGCACGCCGCGGTACTCGAACATGGCGGGTTTCCGCCAGCTCCCATTCGGCAACACGGCCCAGGCGAAATCGTGGACATCCTCCGCGTGCAGGCGCCAGATCAGGTTCAGCGGGCGCTTGGGATCCTGGGCAGCATCCCGCTCCACGCCGTCCTGATCCTTCTGGGGCAGGCAGGTGCCGGTATGGGCAAGCCCGAGGGCGTTGGGCAGCGACAGCGTTACGTCATAGACACCGAAGTCCGCGAAGAATTCCGTGTTCGCGTGATAGGCATGGCAGTTCCAACGATCCCCTTGGTAGACGCCGACCTTGGGGAACCACTGACCCGACATGAGGAAGTCCTCGGACCATCCGCTGCGCGCAAAGACCTTGGGATAGCGGTTTTCCCAGACGAGGTCGACATGGATGGTCTCGCCGGGTGCCACCGCCCGGGGCAGGTTCAGCCAGCGGACGGTCTCGTCCTCCCCGTCGTGCCCCTCCAGATCGCGTCCCTCCATCCGCGCGCTGATGAGCCGGCAATAGCCCCAGGAGGAGGGTTCAGACGTCCGGTCCTGGTGGTCAAGGCGCAACCGGCCACCACTCTCCTTCACGAAGAGGCTTTGGGGGCCCTTGAAGGCATTGAGATACAGATGCAGCGGCAGCTCCTTGGTGGGAGCGGTGCCGGTGTTCCGCCAGGAAATCGTCTCCTGACCCTCCAGCGTCTTGTGTTCGAAATCCAGTGTCGCCTCGATGCGGTAGTTGGCAATCCGGGGCGACTTCGGCTTGTCGAACCACTTTTCCGGCGTCCACGTCCGCGGCCCCGCCGCCAGTCCGGCCGTGGCCAACATCACCAGCAGGGCCATCAAGCGGCGTCCCATCGAACCTCCCGAGCGTCCGACGAGCATACCAACACCCGCCGCAGGTGCCTCCTTGCCGTTCCCACGATCCCTGCTACACTCAGATTCCTACCGCGGGGTGGAGCAGTCCGGTAGCTCGTTGGGCTCATAACCCAAAGGTCGCAGGTTCAAATCCTGCCCCCGCTACCAACCAAGGGCCGACAACAAGTCGGCCCTTTTGTTATGTTTATACGCAATTTAACGATTGAATATATTGGTAAATACAAGACCCTAATAAATACAATTATTGTCCTTTTGGTGCTCATTAGGTGTCGAACAATCCACGAAAGGTGGGGAAGAAGGTGTGAAAACCCCTGAATTCGGCACTCCAAGCGTTGGGGTGTATATTTCAGGCCCCTGTTGGGGCCTGAAATGCAGCAATGGCGCCGATTTCCGTTGATCGAACTACTGCCTATTTATGGGTGTGAGCGTCATAGTTCTGGGGTCGTATACCTGCGATCGAGGGGATTGGACGCCGGCTTCGCCGCGGCAGCCATGGATGCGGCGCGGCTGGGTCGGGTATCGGTCT
>JANXYT010000195.1 GCA_025355915.1 Holophagaceae bacterium | reverse complement strand
CTCTGGCCTTCCACGCCCACCAGGATGAGATAGCCACCCCAGAATCCCACATACACGGACACCACCGTCAACAGGGGGACCATCACCATGGACGCGAGGAGGCGGGGCACGAAGAGGTAGTGGATCGGATCCGTCGCCAGGCACTCGAGGGCATCGATCTGCTCCGTGACCTGCATGGTGCCAAGCTCGGCAGCCATGGCGGAGCCGATGCGGCCTGAGAGCATGAGGCCGGTGATCACGGGAGCGAGTTCCCGCATCACAGCTAGGCCCTCCACCTGGGAGGCCAGTCCTTCCGCCTGGAACTGCCGGAACCCGAAAGCCAGCTGAACAGCGAACACCATGCTCACGGCGATGCTGGTGAGCACCACCACCGGGATCGAGTTCACCCCCACAGCCTGGAACTGGTTCAGGAGGTTTTTGCCGTCGAAGGGACGTTTGAAGATCGCAGCGAAGGCCCGGCCCGCCAAGACCGCGAAGTCTCCGAAGGTATCCGCCGCCTTCAGCACACCCGTGCCGGCCTTGTCGATGAAAGTCAGGACCATGGGGCTCCGAACGGAAAGGATTAGCTTACCCCAGTCGCCTTCTTCTGCCGGGACCGGAGCTTCGAGGCGCCCCCCTCGCGAGAGATCTGAGGTACGCGGCTCAGGGCCAAAGCATCGCCGGGGACGTCTTGAGTGATGGTGCTTCCGGCCCCGATGAGGGCGCCATCTCCGATGACCACCGGAGCTACCAGTTGGGTGTCAGACCCGACAAAAACATTCCGGCCGATGGTGGTGCGATGCTTGTTTACCCCGTCGTAGTTGCAGGTAATGACACCCGCGCCGATATTGGTTCCCTCGCCGATTTCTGTATCGCCGAGGTAGGCCAGGTGGTTGGCCTTGGCGCCTCGGTGGAGCTTCGCCTTCTTGGTCTCCACAAAATTGCCGATGTGGACGCCCTCGGCCAGATCGGTGCCCTCTCGCAGGCGCGCAAAGGGTCCCACCTTTGATCCCGCGCCCACCCGGGCCCGATCAATGACGCAGTAGGGGAGGACCTCCACCCCTTCACCCAATACGGAATCCGTGATGACCGTACCCTGGCCGATGCGGCAAGCTTCACCCACGATGACCGCGCCTTCCATCCGCACGCCGGGTTCCAGGAGCACGTCCCGATGGAGGACCACCCGCGGACCGACCAGGGTGCTGTCGGGATGGAGGAAGGTCACGCCCTCCGCCATCCAGTGCCGCTGGATCCGTCGCTGGGCCGCGGCCTGCAGGGCCGCCTGATCTTTACGGGAGTTCATGCCCGCCAGCTCTTCGGGATCGCAGATCTCCACCGCCACGGGAAGTTCCCTTCCTACTGCCGCCACGGCGTCCGTGAGGTAGTACTCCTTCTGGGCATTGTCGTTCGTCAGCCCCTGGAGCGCCTGGCGGAGGGCGGGCCAGGGCAGGGCGTAGGCGCCGCCGTTCGCACGCTGCCCAGCGAGTTGCTCGGGCGTGGCGTCCTTGGCCTCCACGATCCCTGCTAGGCGGCCATCAGGATGCTGGAGCACGCGGCCGTACGAACCGGGTGTGGAAAGGTCCATGGCCAGCAGCAGGGCTTCGGCAGCGCAGAGGTGCAGGACCGTGGCAGGTGTGGTGAGGGGCACGTCCCCGCAAAGGATGGCTACGCGGGTGGCATCGAGGCGGTCCAGTTCGGGAATGCAGACCTGAAGGGCATGGCCAGTTCCCAGGGGTTTGCCTTGGTCCACGGTGGTGACTGGACAAGGCAGCAGTCCCGCCTTCTCCCAGGCTTCCAAGGCGCCCAGGACCTGGTCCTTGCCATGGTGGACCACCACCACGGCGCCGCCGAGATTCATTGGCAGGGCCCGGAGCACCCACAGCAGGGAGGCATCGCCGAGAACCGGGTGCAGAACCTTGGGAAGCCGGGATTTCATGCGGACTCCCAGACCCGCCGCCAGGATCACTGCCACCGTAGCCATGCCACCCCCCGCTTCCAGCTTAGGATCCGTTTCGAAATTTTCTGCGCATTTTTGGATATTTCGTCTCAAGGCCTTATGCCGTCTTCACGACTGGAACGAGACACCAGGATTGGACAACGGCCTGCATCAGCCTTGGCGCCTCACCGAAGGGTGGCGGGCCAGATGCCGCGCAAGGCGTTCAGGCACCACAGCCGGCCTTCCCGGGCACACGCAAGAGGAATATCCCCCGGTACCACCCGGAGCCCCCTGGACCCGGCCCAGCCAGGAAGATCGAGGCGTTCGGCCAGGCTGGCCACACGACCCTGGGGGGGCGGGACTCGCAAGGCACCGCCAGACTCGACCCCCACTGACGCAATGGCGGTTTCGGCGAGGGTGCCATCCGGCCACATCAGCAGCGCATCCTCCGCGCCAAGTTGCCGGACTGCCACCAGGATGGCCAATCCCCACGGGCCCGACAGCCCCTTGTGAATCACCGTGGGATCCCCCCGCCGCTCGCTTAAGGGATGGGACATCGCGGCCAAGCGGCAGGGCTGGGGTGGGGAAGGGAGAGGTTCCAAGCGGGCGGACAGCAGACCTTGGCCCGGATGGAGAACCAGCCGGAGCGCCGCGTCCTCCTCAGGGGTTGCGGAAGCCAGCCAGGCCGTGATCTCGGCCTGCAGACCCGACAGCCAGCTCACCGGCTGGCCCAAGGCCGAGGCCCCGGCTCCCAGACGGAGGAGATGAGCTTCCAGATGGCGAGGGTGACCCCGGAACACCGGCAGGGCCGTGCGGGGCAGGGGATCTTCGTTCAGAAAAAGCGCAGAGGGCGCACCAGAGAACCCCGGCCCGAAGCAGCGATCGCGGTTCATGCCTGTGACGCAATGGGCCGGCGGGCCCGTTCGGCCAACCGCACGGCCAGCGCCGTGGCCGCGAGGAAATTCTCAGAATCCGCGATCCATTGACCCGCCTTGTCGAAGGCCGTTCCGTGGTCCGGGCTGGTGCGGATGAAGGGTAGCCCCAGGGTCAGGTTCACGGCCCTGGCCGGTTCGAGAAGCTTGATCGGAATGAGGCCCTGGTCGTGGTACAGGGCCACCACCAGGTCGAACTCGCCGCGTGCAGCCCGCTGGAACGCGCTGTCCGAGGGGAGGGGACCAAAGAACAGCGGAGCAGAACGGGCTTCCGACCCAGGCCCGCCCGTGGAGAGGACCTCGATGCCCCGCTGTCCCGCAGATGGATGGTGAGTGGCCCCCTCGGACGGGAAGACCCGCCACCCGCTGGGCGGTGGCCCGGGTCGAAAGGGCGAAGCCACGGAATGGAAGGGGCCTTCGTCGGTGGAAGGAAAGTCCAGGAAGGATGCCTCCGCCTGGACGAGGGCTTCTTCGAGCATCCGTTCCTCCTCCCCGAAGGCGCCTTGTTCCCCCGCATGAGGGTTCAGGGCACAGAGCGCCACGCGCAGATCCGGGTTCCCCGTCAATTGGATGAATCGGTCCGCGGCAAAGGTGAGCGTCTCGGCTACGGCATCGGCGTTGAGGGTCTCCACCACTGAACGCAGGCTCTGATGGACGGTGTGCAGCACCACGTTCAGGCGGGGACTGACAAAGGCCATGCGGGTGATCGGTGAACCCGAGAGCTCCTGGAGGTATTCTGTGTGCCCTGGAATGTCATAGCCGGCCAGATGCGCGGCGGATTTGGCCATGGGCAGGGTCACCAGCGCCTCGGCGACGCCACTCAAGGTCATGAGCGCCGCGATCCGGATCGCCTCCACGGTCGCCTGTCCAGAGGCGGCGGAGCCTTCCCCAAGCTTCAGTTGGTCGCGCCCGATCGCTGGGGTGGGATCCAGCCAGAGGGCCTCGCCGAGGACCTGGCCGGGGTGCTCTCCCACGGACAGCACTTGAAGGCCGTAGGCCCGGCCCGAGAATCCCATGGGGGGTGGTGTTGCAGGCTCCACCCAGCGCCAGGCGACGGGACTCCCCGGGAGACCTTCCAGGAGTTCCACGCCGGCCCTGGCTCCCACCACCGTCACCTCCGTCCAGGGGCGGATGGTCGGCAGGCTGGCCAGGAGAAGCTCTGGGCCGATGCCGCAGGGGTCCCCCAGGCTGATGACGATGCGAGGACGAACGCTCATGCAAACCCCGGTGGTGATGTACCAGGGTTCAATCGTAGACCGGTATCTCGAGTTCGGAGGCCGTGAGCTCCTCCTTCTTGGCGGTGCGGCTGCGGCGGATCCTGGGCTCCTCGTCCTGCTTGTAGATGTATTTGATATTGTGCTTGGGCACGAGGACGTTGGGTTCCTTCACCCGGTTGATCTTCAGGCAGTGTTTGTCGTACCACTCGATGACGCCACGCACCTTCTCATCGTCCTGGAGCACGATGACCATCGGGGTTTTGGACTGCATCTGCTTGAGATAGTAAAAACTCTCAGCGTTGGTCTGCTCGGGAGGGGCGATCTTCCGCCGGGGGCTGCCCAAGCCCTGCGGCACCGTGGCGGCCGCGGTGTTGACCGCGGGATTCGGCTCACCGCTGGCGGTGATCGCCAAGGCCACGGGAGTCATCACCTCTCCCCCGCCGCCCTTCCCAGGGATGCCGAGCTTGTCCTTCAGTTCACTGAGGTTCGGTCGGATGAGCTTCCGGTTCATGGCAGATCCTGGCCCAGTGGGCGGTGCAGGGGGATGTCAAAGGCATCGGCCGGTGGCCGCTCCCCTTTCAAACCTGGACGGTCGGACCCAACTAGGGGCGGACTGAACGCGCTGGAAAGGGATGGACCACTATGGCAGGTGCCGAGTGAACCCTGCAAGAGTGAGTGCTCTAGTTTGATGCGTGAAAGCTGCCACAAGTTTAAGGCTGAACGGTTCGGAACGCCATCGCCTCTTCTTCACTGCAGGAAGGCAGGGAAATGTTGACGCAGGTGCCCTGTGCCGGGGTGCTCTTGACGTCGATCTGCCAACCCATGGCCTCGATGAACTTGTAGACCAGACTCATGCCCAGACCGGAGCCCTCTTCGAAACTCCCCGCGAAGGGGACGAACAGGCGATCCATCTGTTCCATGGTCATCCCACAACCGTTGTCATTGATTGAGAGCCGGATCGAGGTCCCCGAAACCAGACAGACCAGCCGCACGGAGGGGGTGGACACGTCCTTGACGGCCTTGCGGGCATTGCTGAGAAGGTTCATCAGCGCCCGGTGGAGACCGGTGGGGTCCGAGAGGATATGCACCGGGGGAATGGGATCCATGCCGAGCGCCAACCCCTTTGTCCGGGGGTCCATTTCCCAGCTGGAACGGACCTCCTCCAGGACCCGGGGGAGGAACAGCACCGAGCCGCAGGGGGGCTCTGGGCGGGCAAAATCCAGGAAGTCGGAGACGATGGCGCCGACCCGGTGAGTCTCTCGTTCCAGAATGCCCAGCACCCGGGTTCGGACCTCCTCGGGGGATCCTTCACGGTGGAGCAGCTGCACGCAGCCGCTGATGGAGGCGAGGGGGTTGCGCAGTTCGTGGGCCAATCCCGCAGCGAGTTGGCCAATGGCCGCCAGCCGTTCGCTGATGCGGGTGCGTTCCTCCAGCGCCTTGAGATCCGTGAGGTCCTGGAACAACAAGAGCTGGCCGGATTCGCGTCCGGAGGCGCCCCGCAGCGAGGCCAAATGTCCGCCAAGGATCCGACGGCCCACCCCCGGGCCAGACCGAACCACTTCGAACCTGTGCTCATGGCCCCGGCGCCGGGCGATGGGGTTTCCCAGGGGTATCAGATCCTGGATCGGCACTCCGAGGGGGACAGGTTCTCCCAGGATGAACTCAGCGGCCGGATTGGCCGAAGTGATGATGCCTTTCAGATCCAGGGTGATGAGCCCAGCGGTCATGGACTCGACCACGCGCTGGTGGAGGGCCGACAGTTCGTCCACCGTTGCCTCGCTGACGCTGAGGTCGGTGCGAAGGCGATCGAGGTTTCTCCGGATGAGGACCACGACCAGCGTGGCCGCGAACACTTGAAGAGAAGCGATGCCGAGAAGGAACGAGAGCTGGCTGGGGCCAGGATCCGAGATTTCGCCCGACAGGCCGAAGGGCGGGAGCACCCCGGCGGTGAATCCGAGCACCAGCAGCACATGGGTGATGGAGCATAGGACCCCCACCCAAACGATCTCCACGGTTCCCAGGTAGAACGCAGAGGCCAGCACCGGGAAGATGTAGAGCGTCGCGAAACGCTCCTGCGCCACACCCTGAAAGGCGATGACCAGGGAGACCAGGGCCAGATCCAGCGCCAGATTCCATCGGATCCAGGCGATCCGGGGCGTGGGGAAGAGCCGGTCCGTGGCCAGCAGACCACGCCCGGATTCCCACGCCGCCTCCGCGAACATCAATAGAAGCGCAGCGAGATAGAACTGCTCCCCAGGGCCCGAGGCCCGTCCCTCCGCAGGAAGCGCGGCATGCACTACCAGCAGGCCGAAGCTGGCGAAAAGGCGGAAGGAAAGCGGCAGGAACGGGGCGCTGGCATCCGACACACCCATCCTGCCCCATGTGGGCTGGAGCATGGCAACCATGGTGCCCGAATCTGCCATCCTATGGCCATGGCCGACTCCGCCGCCTCATCCTCCCCGTCCCTCCGCGCCGCGGGCATGCGACAGACGCCCCAGCGGGAGGGGATCCTGCGCGTACTGAAGGATTCCGACCGGCCACTCACCGTGGAGGAAATCTGGGAGCGCATGCCCGAGCGGCGATCCGGTCTGCCCACGGTCTACCGCAATCTGGAGCGCTTCGTCCACGAGGGGTGGGCGGAGAGCATCCTGGGCTCGGATCAGGTCATGCGGTTCGTCCGCTGCGACTCTCGTCACCATCACCACCACCTTCAGTGCGAGCGCTGTGGCCGCACGGCGGAGGTGGATGCCTGTGGTCTCGAGGAATCACTGCGGAACCTGGAGTCCCTCTCCGGGTTCAAAATCACAGGCCATCAACTCACGCTCTTCGGCCTCTGCAGCGACTGCCACTCCGAGGCCGCAGCAGGAGCGGAGGGCCACCG